>JAYKIZ010000024.1:0-3198 GCA_035285965.1 Cyanobacteriota bacterium
TCAAAGCGGCGCTCTCAACCGCCAACGCCCGGCTCAGGAAAATCAATGGTTGCTCCTAGAGCAAGACGACGCCCAGTGCGAGGGGGAACAATCCCTAACCCTCAAGGTTCCTTCCCGCTCTTCCCCCACCCTAGCGGGGGGAGAGCTAACCGAAGCGGAACTTAAACCGGAGTTATTCGCCGTCTCCCAACCCTGGGGCGCCGTGGAAAAAGCGGAAATTAAACAAGACCAGTTAATACTAAACCTGCGGTTAGACGGACAGAAACTTCTCCCCAAAAAAGGGGAGGCGCTGTTTGTGACTCTGCCCCGGCGGGAGTTAGACCGGGCCGTTTGGCAGGACTGGGATACCGACGTCGCCCAACCCGACGGCGCCAGAACCCAAAACCTGCTTCTCTTTGTCAGCGGTCTTCGCGGCGCCGTGGAGCGGGAGAGCCAAAACGAGGACGGCGACTTAGCGGCTAAATATTGCCTCGGCCTCGTCCGTTACCCCTGAGGCGGGGCGCGCGGGCAATCGACGTCCTCGCCGCCCTAGGCCGAGCGCCGATAGCGGGCGGTGTCCCCGGCGGTGACGGTGTTGAGCACAAACTCTTCGCTCAGGTAGCCAAAGGTTTGGATCAAGTGGGCGACGCACCCCGTCCAGCCCGTTTGGTGACTGGCCCCGATGCCGGCGCCGTTGTCGCCGTGGAAGTACTCGTAGAAGAGGATCAGGTCTTGCCAGTGGGGATCGCTTTGGAATTTTTCGGCGCCGCCATAGACGGGACGGCGTCCGTTTTCATCCTTGAGAAAAATGGCGCCGAGGCGATTAGCGATTTCCTTGGCCACCTGAAAGAGGTTCATCATCTGCCCCGAACCGGTGGGACACTCCACTTGAAACTCGTCGCCGTAGTAGCCGTAAAGGAGGATCAAGGAACGCACCAGCAAGAAATTCACCGGCATCCAGATGGGCCCCCGCCAGTTGGAGTTGCCGCCAAACATCCCCGTATCGGAGTCGCCGGGAAGGTACTGGACGGTAAAATCCTGACCGTTGTGGCTGAAAACGTAGGGATTGTCCAGATGGTAACGGGAAAGCGCCCGAATGCCGTAGGGGCTGAGGAACTCGTTTTCGTCCAGCATGTAGGCCAAAATCCGGCGTAATTTGGTCTCGTTGACAATGGAGAGCATCAGCCGGCCTTTCACGCCCCGTTGCTCCGGCAGATGAATATTGGCGATCAACTCCGGGTGGCGCTTGTTAAAGTCCCGGATCCGCTGGATCAGGCGAGGCAGTTTTTCCACCACATCCCCCGGAAAGACCGACACCGCCATCAGGGGTAGCAGTCCCACCATAGAGCGGACTTTCAGGCGAGTGCAATCGCCGTTGGGCAGACGCAGAAGGTCGTAGAAGAAGCCGTCCTCTTCGTCCCAGAGTTCGTCCTGATTATCGCCAATGCGGTCCATCGCTCCGGAAATCCAGAGGGTATGCTCGTAGAATTTAATCGCCAAATCCTCGTAGAGGGGATCGTGAAGCTCCAACTCAACGGCGATCTGCAACATCCGTTGGCTAAAGAAGACCATCCAAGCGGTGCCGTCGGCCTGCTCTAGGTAACCGCCGGTGGGGAGGGGGGAACTGCGGTCAAAGACGCCGATATTGTCCAGCCCCAGGAAACCGCCTTCAAAGAGGTTATTGCCGCCTTGGTCTTTGCGGTTCATCCACCAGGTGAAGTTGATCAAGAGCTTAGAAAAAGCGTATTTCAAGAAATTAACATCGCCCTTGCCGCCATTCCGTTCCCGGTCGAGGGTGTAAACTTCCCAAGTCGCCCAGGCGTGGACGGGGGGATTGACGTCCCCAAAGTTCCATTCGTAGGCGGGAATTTGCCCGTTGGGATGGAGGTAGTCTTCCCGCAACATCAGATCCAGTTGCTCCTTGGTAAAATCCGGGTCGATCAAACTCAGGGGCAACATGTGGAAGGCCAAATCCCAGGCGGCAAACCAGGGATATTCCCACTTGTCGGGCATGGAAATCACATCGTTGTTATACATGTGAAACCATTCGTGGTTGCGGACGCGGCGCCGCTCCTGGGCGGGCATCCAGGGCAAAATTCCGTGTTCCTTGAGCCATTGATCCAAGTCGTAGTAAAAATACTGTTTCGACCAGAGCATCCCCGCCAGCGCCTGACGCATGACGTTATAGCGGTCGGGGTCGTTTTCCACGGCCCGGGGGGCGATGGAATCGTAAAAGTCGTCGGCTTCCTGAATCCGTTGCGCGAACAGAGCTTCAGCGCCGTTAAAGGGATCGCCGACAGTCTCCGGCGCCGTCGGGGTGAAGCGGAGGTAAACGGTCTGAGATTCCCCCGGCGCTAGATTGAGAACATAGTGAGGAGACACCTTGGTGCCCCGCTCTCCGTTCACCGCCTCGGTTTGCCCATTGACAACGTAGTTATTAATCCCGTCCTTAACGTAGGGGCTAGCGTTTTCGCCCCCAAAGAGGCGGGCGTTATTGGATTCATTTTCCGTAAAGAGCAAATCCACCGGCCGGTCGCAGTAGAGGTAGTATTGCCCCAGCAGGTCGGTAAAGAGGGGATCGGTATGGAAGGCTTTAACGGCGCTGTGACCCGGCAAACTCGCTTTTTCCAGCGCCGGCTTAGCGCCGCCCTCTTCCCATGACCAGGTATTGCGGAACCAGAGGGTGGGTAACAGGTGAAGCGGCGCCGGTTCCGGCCCCCGATTAACCGCGGTGATTTTGATGGTCAGGTCTTCGGGACTAGCCTTGGCGTATTCCACAAAGACGTCAAAATAGCGGTCTTCGTCAAAAACTCCAGTATCTAACAGTTCATACTCCAACTCGTCCTTGCTCCGGCGCCGGTTGGTCTCGATTAAATCCCCGTAGGGAAAAGCCGCCTGGGGGTATTTGTAGAGGTATTTCATGTAGGCGTGGGTCGGCGTGCTATCAATATAAAAATAGTACTCCTTCACGTCTTCACCGTGGTTGCCTTCGCTGTTGGTTAAGCCAAATAAGCGTTCCTTAAGAATCGGATCTTGTCCATTCCAGAGCGCCAGGGCGAAACAGAGCAGATTATTGCTATCCGTAATCCCCCCCAAACCATCCTCTCCCCAACGGTAGGCCCGGGAACGGGCTTGGTCGTGGGAGAAATAGGCCCAGGCGTTGCCGTCGCTGGAGTAGTCTTCCCGCACGGTGCCCCACTGCCGCTCGCTCAGGTAAGG
>JAYKIZ010000025.1:0-3567 GCA_035285965.1 Cyanobacteriota bacterium
TTTCCTGATCGAGCTGAGTCAAAACATTAAAACCGGCCATAGCGGTCAGTCCATGCGCTACTTCAGCGCCTATCCCTTTCCCTGGCGCCGGGCGGAGGGAGGCCCCAAGGACGATTTCGAGCGCCAAGCGCTTCAGATCCTCGCTCAAGATCCCCAGTCTTCCTTTAGCCGAGTGGAATCCTTTGAGGGGGAACTGACCCTTCGCTACGCCCAGGGCGACGTTATGAAACCCGCCTGCGTCGAATGCCACAACGCTCATCCTGATTCCCCCAAACGAGATTGGCGCGTCGGCGATCTACGGGGGGCGCTGGAGGTGAATTATCCTTTAGAGACTTTCCAGCGCCACACCTATTCGGGACTCAAAACGACCTTCGGGTTATTGACCGTCGCGTTAGGGTTAGCCTTGGCTGTTTTGGCCCTGGGTTTTCGGGAGGCGCTGAACCAGCAAACCCGTCTGCGGGCCAACGAAACCCTCCGGCGCTTGAACGCGGAGCTAGAAACAAGGGTCGAGGCCCGGACTCAAGCGTTGCGGGACAATCAAGAGCGCCTCAAACTCCAGGAACGGGCCATCGCCGCCAGCAGTAACGGCATCATCATCGTGGACGCCCGGCAGTCCGACAATCCCACCATTTTTGTCAATCCCGCCTTTGAAAAAATGTCGGGCTACAGCGCGCGGGATGCGCTGGGAAAAAACTGCCGCTTTCTGCAGGGGCAAGAGCATGATCAGCCGGGCTTACGGATTCTGCGTCAAGCCCTCAAGGCCGGGAGCAGTTGCAAGGTGACGGTGCGGAACTATCGTAAGGACGGCTCCGCCTTTTGGAACGAACTGAACATCTCGCCCATTTACGACGACGAGGGGGCCTTAACCCATTACATTGGCGTCCAAATGGATGTCAGTCAACGCATTCAGTCCGAAGAGGAACAAAAACAAACCAATCAGTTATTGGCTACTATCAGTCAAGCCCAGGCCCAATTTATCGCCGCCGGCCAGCGCCTGGCCATCTTTGAGGGACTGTTATCAAGTTTATTAGAACTGAGCGATAGCGAGTATGGTTTCATCGGCGAAGTGCTTTTCCGGGCCGACGGCTCCGCCGTCATGGAAGAGAGTTTTTTGAAAATTCGGGGCGTTCCTTTCCTCAAGACCCACGGCATTACCAACATCGCTTGGGACGAAGCCACCCGCAAATTTTACGACGAGCATTATGAAGAGGGGATGGAGTTTGACAATATGAACACCCTCTTTGGCGCCGTGATTATGACCGGGCAACCCGTCATCGCCAACGATCCCCAGACCGATCCCCGCCGGGGCGGCACCCCCTCGGGTCATCCGCCCCTACGGGCTTTTTTAGGCATTCCTTTCTTTAGCGGCGCTCAGTTGATCGGCATGGTGGGCGTCGCCAATCGACCCGGGGGCTACGACTCGGCGCTGGTGGAGCTATTGCGCCCCTTTTTGATCACCTGTAGCAATTTAATCGAAGGCTATCGCCTCGACCGCCAGCGCCAGAGCGCCGAAAGTCGGCTGAAAGCGTCCCTGAAGGAAAAGGAAATTTTACTCAAGGAAATTCACCACCGGGTGAAAAATAACCTTTTAGTGGTCTCTAGTTTGCTCAACTGGCAGGGGGAGAGTCTGCAAGATCCGAAGGTTCTACAGGTTTTCGCCGATAGCCAAAAACGGATCAACAGTCTGGCGCTAATCCACGAAAAACTTTACCGCTCCCAGGACTTAGCCCAGATTGATTTAGGGGATTATCTCGAAAGTTTGGTCGGCCAGCTTTACAATTCCCTGCGAGACGAGCGCCAAAGCATTGATCTGCGCTTAAATTTAGAGCCTGTCGCCGTCAATATTGAAACCGCCACCCCCTGCGGTCTGATTGTCAACGAACTGGTCTGCAACGCCTTTGAACACGCTTTCCCGGACGGGCGCCGGGGAAGTTTAGCGGTGGGTTTCAGTCGGGACGAAGAGGGGTTAATAACTTTAACCGTCCGGGACGACGGCGTTGGCTTTCCCCCCGATTTAGACTTTCGTCAGACGGAGAGTCTGGGCTGGCAACTGATTTGTTTATTGACCGAGCAACTGGAGGGGAAGGTTCAAGTTCGTTGTCAGGGCGGCGCCGAGGTTATTCTCACTTTTAGGGAACTGAATTATCATAATCGACTAGAATCGTCCTAAATGACGCTAGCATTTCCAGTCCTCGGCGCCGCTCAGTCAGCCACAATTTAGCCCGTTAAAAACATGGAGCATTTACTCGGAGAACTGCGCTCGACTCTCGCCAAAATGGAACTGGCGCTGGCGACGGTGGAAGAAGCTATTGTTTGGGTCAATCGTCAGGGAGAAATTCTCTGGTGTAACGCCGTGTTTGACCGTTTGTTGAATCGCGCTCATATTTCCTTGCTCGGACAAGGCATTGAGGCGGTTTTTCCGCTTCTGCTTCAGGACGGCCAAACACCCTGCTCTTATCATCCTTTCCAGCAGGCTCTAGAAAGTCGAGTCAAAGGAAGACAGATTTATGGTTATCGGAGCCGGGAATCAATCCGTTGGCTAGAAATCGCCTGGTCTTCTTTTTTGGAGCGCCCCGAGGATGTAGAAAGCGTCTGTTGCGTGTTAACGATTCGGGATATTACCGAAAGCCGGCGCTTGGCCGTGGATATGGCGGAGTCCCAAAAAGAATTAGCCGAAGTTCGGCAAAGCAATCAAGACCTGCGCGTGTTAGAGACGATCTTTGACGTCGCTCTGGCGGGCTACTGGGATTGGAATCTGCTAACGGGAGAGGAATACTTCAGCCCGGCCTTCAAAAAAATGTTTGGCTACGAAGATCATGAATTGCCTAATCGGCCCACAACTTGGGAACAACTCATTTTCCCGGAGGATTTAGCGAAAGTCGATCAAGCCTTCGCCGCCCATGTCGACAGTCGCGGCCAAGTTCCCTTCTCCGTTGAAGTTCGCTACCGTCACAAAAACGGCTCGACTGTTTGGGTAATTTGTTCGGGTCGAGTTATCGCCTGGGACGACCAAGGCAATCCCCTCCGAGCGGTGGGCTGTCATATCGACATCACGGCTCGCAAAGAGAGCGAAGAAAAACTCCGGCGCTCGCTGAAGGAGAAGGAAATTTTACTGAAGGAAATTCATCACCGGGTCAAAAATAATCTCCTAGTCGTTTCCAGTTTGCTGAGCTGGCAGGGGGAAACTGTGCAAGATCCCGAGATTTTAGAAGTTTTTGAACATAGCCAAAAACGGGTTAACACCTTGGCCCTGATCCATGAAAAGCTGTACCGCTCCCAGAATTTAGCCCGGATTAATCTAGGGGATTACTTAGAAAGTTTAGTCGCCCAACTTTACGCTTCCCTCCGGGACGAGCGTCAAACTATTGATCTGCGACTGGATTTAGAGCCTATCGACGTTAATATCGAAACCGTCACCCCCTGCGGGCTGATCGTCAACGAACTGGTCTGCAACGCCTTTGAGCACGCTTTCCCCGACGGGCGTTCAGGAACTTTACAATTAGGGTTGAGCCAGAATCAAGACGGCTTAATTACTATCACCGTAGAGGACGACGGCGCCGGCTTTCC
>JAYKIZ010000026.1:0-2766 GCA_035285965.1 Cyanobacteriota bacterium
TTTGCCGTCGGACCAGAAGCCAATCCAGCGGACGCCAATGGGCCCGTTGAGACTGGCGGGGACTTTTTTGCCGTTCCAAGGGTTTTCCCAAACGGGGTTTTCCGTCATTTGAATAACTTGGAAATTCCCTGTCGGGGTTTCCCAGCCTTTTTTACCCACCGCCACGGGGTAACTGGCGATGACTTTATCATTTTGGTAAGCGTAAACTTTCCGCTCTCCTAACACCAGCACGAGATGGGTGGCTAGGTTTTTGGACGGCGCCGCGACGCTGGCTGTAGGTTGGGCGCTGGGCGCCGGGGTCGACGGAGCGGCGGGGGAGGGAGACGCGGTTTCGGAAATCCCCGCAGGGGTTTGGGCTGGCGGGACGGGAGAAGAGGCTCCGGCCATTGTCCCAGGAGTCAGGGTCAGGGCTAAGCCTCCCGCCAGCGCCGCTAGGCGGGACAAGTAAGTGTTGCGATTCATAGACGAAGGTAAATCAATGAGAATCAGACTAGACCAGAGGCTGAAATTGACTCACAGGGTAGCGCAAGATCTGGGAAAACGGGGGGTTAAGGAACCTCCATGACGCCTTGGCTGACGATGATCGAAGAGCCTGCCACTTCCACAGCGGTGATGGCGCCTCTGGTTTTGGAGACGCGGAGTTCCAGAAGGCTAGGACGGCCCATCTCTAGACCCTGTTCCACTTTCCAGTTCCAGGTTCCGGTCGGTTCGAGACGGTCGCTGAGATAACCGCCGAGAGCGGCCACGGCGGAGCCGGTGGCGGGGTCTTCCGCAATGCCGAGACCGGGGGCAAACATTCGGGCGTGGATGTCGATGGTTCCGATGGGATTGGTTTGGGGAAAGTCCCAGGTGACGAGGAAAATAGAGGAAGCCCAGTGGTGACTGAGGAACTTATCCCAGAGGTCGTAGCGAACCTTGACCTTGGCGAGGACTTCGCTATTGGTGACGGGAACGATCAGGAAAGGAATGCCGCAGGAAAAGGACTGAACAAAATATTGGTCGTCCCGAATATTCGTGCTTTTCAGAGAGAGGATATCGGCGATGATGTGGTTGGAGAGCGGCTCCGGCCCCTGTTTGGGCAGTTGGCTCACTTTCAGCGCCGCCTGGTAGGGATGTCCGTTCTGACTGTAGAGGGCGACCCGCACTAAGCCCACCCCTTCTTCAAAGATGATGTAGGTTTTGGGGTCGGTCAGGGGATGTTTGCCGATGGCGGACAGCAGATAGGCGGCGCCGATGGTGGGATGCCCGGCAAAACTCACTTCCTTGTAGGGGGTGAAAATTCTGAGGCGATAATGCCCCGTCGCCGTCTTGGGGGGGAAAACAAAGGCGGTCTCCGAGTAGTGGAACTCGGTGGCGATGCGTTGCATTTGGGCGTCTGTCAACCCTTCGGCTTCCGGGAAAACCGCTAGGGGATTGCCGCCAAAGATTTGATCCGTAAAAACATCTACGGTATAGAAAGCATATTGCATACAGCTAGTAAGCCATTATGAAATTGTGGGGCTTTTATCAGCATAGCGGATTACTGAGCGTTTTAAACCCTGTTTGGTTACTAGAGGCTGAAAAAAAAGAGCGAACCCGAGGGAGAGTCCTTTTGCCCACCGGGATAAGGTCGCCAACGGCGCCCGGCTAAGCAATAAAAGCGCCGATTTTTTCGCCAGACTTGAAGGTTCTTTTTCTTAATCCTAGGACAGATTTTAGGGTTTCTAGGGCGTTTTGGGAAAAAAACAGCCTATTTCTTCCCTTTCCTCCTTCCGGCGTTCCTTAAAGAGGCGTCGGCTTCCAAGGAAGTGACTTTGATCACAGTTGAGCATCAACTCAACTTTTCAGCTTTGAGTCTCCTCGGGATTGCGCTCTTCGAATGATCTATTCTTCTCCGGTTAGCTGGCCAATTCTTTCTAATTTTTGTATCGTTTTTTGCCAAAGCGCCGACTGGAAATCCCCCCCCGGGGATTGACGGCTAATCCTTGGGCAAGAAAACAAGTATTTAAAGTCAAGAAAAAAATCTGAGGCGGGCGTAGAGGAGCTTAAGGGATTCTACGGAAACAGGGTGTCTGGGAACACAGGGGTTTAGCCAGTCTCCTGGCCCCCCTTAATTCTAGGGGAACCGGATTTTAAGGTCTCTCAGCGTTGAGAGGCGGGTTCGCCCGAATCCGATATCCTCCAGTAGGAGATATTGAAGGTTGAGAAAAAGATGGGGGATATGGGATTTGAACCCATGACTTACACCGTGTGAAGATGCCACTCTACCGCTGAGTTAACCCCCCATTTGGGTCGCAGTTGTTCATCATACAGCGCCGAGGGGCCCATTTAATCCGCCCATTGCAAAAAATTTGCCGCAATTTCCTAAATAAAAACATCTTTTCTCTGACCCTGGGACGCCCCTTCCCCCAAGAGGGTTTGACCGGCCAGCGCCTGGGCCTGAGGCATTTGCCCGTAGGAGAAGACCCAAGGGGTTGCCGGCGCTAGATGGGAGAGGAACCACTCTAAAACGTAGGGACTGCCGTAGAGAATTAGTCCCCGGACTCGACCGGAAGTCAGCAATGTTTGATAAATTTCTTGAGCTTCGGGACTGAGGCCCGCCTGGCCCCGGAAGGGATTCCCCCGCAGGAAGACTTGCAATAAACAGGGTTCAGCGCCGACGTTGAGGAGGTCTAGGGTCGTCTGGTCAAAAACCCGATGGGAATAACCGAGACTTTGGGGCAGTTTCAGCGCCGGGCAGACTCGATTTAAAACATCGCAGTTGAGTAAATCGTCCACCACCAACAG
>JAYKIZ010000027.1:0-3864 GCA_035285965.1 Cyanobacteriota bacterium
GATAAAAGGAGAGGAAGGTTTTGCCGTAGCGTTTCTGGTCTCGTTGGCGTAACCCTTCAATTTCCAACGGCGCCGTAAAGTTCCGGTCATGCTCAATAGCCAGTTCTCCGGTCGGCGCTAGAATTCGCGTCTCGCTAATCGCTTCCAAAACGGGAAAGTAGAGTGCGCTGGCGTAGGGCGGGTCGAAGTAGATGAGGTCGAATTGTCGGGGAGGAAGGCGAGACAGGAGTTTTAAGACGTCGCCCCGGAGAATTTCCACCGTTTGCTCGGGAGAGGCCAGAGAACTCCAATTAGCTTGCAATAGCCGACAAACAGCGCCGGAAGAATCGACCCCGGTAACGGACTGAGCGCCGCGACAGAGGGCTTCGGCGCCGAGGGCGCCACTGCCGGCGCAGAGGTCTAACCAGCGACTCCCCTCAACGCGACCTTGCCAAATGTTAAACAGCGCCTGTCGCACTTTAGCGGCGGTGGGACGGGTTTCGAGACCCGGCAGGGTTTTCAAAGGACGGTTGCCGTAAATGCGGAGGGCCATGGCTCCCTTAGTCGAGGGGATCTCGCTCCGAAGTTTGGACTTCTTCCTTAAAGCCCCGGAGGGTTTTACCCAAAGCGGCGCCGATTTCCGGGATTTTTTTGGGGCCAAAGATCAACACCACAACCCCGAGAATAATCAACACTTCCGGCCAACCGAGTCCAAACATTAACAACGCCCCTACAAGAAAAACCAAAGGGTTTACCGGCTTAGTATAACAAGGAGACGGGATTTTCTCCCCGTCTTTAGGAATCGACCCTTCCCGCTTCAGCCGCCAAAACCTGTCGCCAAGGTTCCGGCAGATCCCGTCTTTGGCGAGAGACGGGACAGATACAGACATGACGCAGAGCGGCGCCGGCGAGGAGCACTGGCGGTGTTTCAGGATTGAATATCTGATAATGGGTCTCAAACTGGCGGCGCTCCAGATTAACGACTGTCATCTGAATCTCTAGGCGCTGGCCCCAGCCGAGAGGGCGTCGATAGTCCATTTCACTGCGGACAATGGGCAAAGCTAAACCGGTTTCCCGTAAAAACGCGCCGAGGTTTAGCCCTTGGGATTCCCAAAAAGCCTCGTAAACATCGTGGCAGAGCGCCAGCAGGGACGCAAAGTAAACCGCCCCCGCGGCGTCGGAGTCCCGTAACCGTAAAGTCAACGTTTGGCTAAACATTAGAACCTAGCGCCGAGAAGAGGGGGGACGAAGAGCGGCCAGCTTGCGAGTGGAAACCACTTTCCGTTTCGGTTTAACCTGGCCCGGCGCCGCGGCTTGACCCCAAAGGGCGAAATAAACCGTCCCAAAAATCAGCATATTGATCAAGCTAAACAGAGTCGACCCTTCCCCTTCGTGCCAGTAGAGAAAACTGTCGGGGCTAGCGGGACTCAGGAGCGCCAAGAGGGCGATGCGGAGAACATTCATCCCTAGAGCCAGCGCCAGGGCAAAGGGAGGAATGACCCAGGCGTAAAACTTTTGAGGAAAGGGGAAGAGGAGTAGAAAAATAACGGCGACTTTGAGCAAATAAGTCAAATTACTCACCCCGGAACAGGCTTCGGAGACCACCACCGCCCCCGCCGGAAAATTGAGGGCGTTGCCGACCACCGTCACCTCGGCGCCGAAATACCAAAGCAAAAAGCCGGAGAGTTTGGCCGTCAGTAACGCCAGGGGTTGGGAGAGATTGAAAATGCCGTGGCCCAGTTCCTTGGGAATGACCAGCAAGGACAGAATAACCAGTTCTTTCCCGTAGGTCTTCGGCGCTCGCAACCCGCCGGCCAGCAACGCCAACCCCAGTCCCCCCAGCAACGGCAGAATGGTTAATCCCGGATTCAGCGCCGAGTTAAAACTTCTTAAGAGAAAGACCGCGATGAGTAAGCTACCCGCCCCGGAGGCCATCGGCTCCGAAGCCCAAGCCAACTGGTCTCCTCGGCGCCGGAGCAGGGTAATCACCGCAAACCAGACAATGAGACTTAAACCGAAAAAATCCGGGTCGTCTTGCCGTAAACAGAGGGTTAGGTGAATGGCGACTAAACCAGCGCCGAGGCTCCCGAACCAAAAGGGGCGCCAGTGATTTTCATCCCTGGCCAGACGTAGCAATGAAGTAAAGGGCATCGGCGAAAAACGGGCCATGAGAATCCGCAAGCTCAGGGGAACAAGCCCCCAATCGCGGGGGCCTTAAAATTAACGGCGCCGACCGCCGCCCCGGCTATAACTGCGGCCGGAGGGGCGGGAACTGCCAAAGCTACGGCTACTGGGTCGGGCTTGGCTAGGACGACCAGCGCCGGAGGAGCGCAGACGACTGGAACTGGCGCCGGCGCCGGTGGCTTTAGTGGTTTGGGTCGGGCGTCGGGTGGCGGTATTAGAGGGGCTGGGTTTCCGCAGATTGCCGGTGGCCCGGACGGTTTGTCGGTTCTTGACCGCGGGCGGCGCCGTCTGGTTGCGGGAACGGTAACTGTCCACAGCTTGGTTATAGCTGGAGCCGTAGCCGCCAAACCCG
This sequence comes from Cyanobacteriota bacterium, assembly GCA_035285965.1. Taxonomy (GTDB): domain Bacteria; phylum Cyanobacteriota; class Cyanobacteriia; order Cyanobacteriales; family Microcystaceae; genus Synechocystis. Next base: position 2,516 of record JAYKIZ010000027.1, read on the forward strand.
GTTAAAGGCGCGCCGCTATAGACCGGAGGAAAATAGTATTGGGGACGGAAGAGGAGACTCCCGAGGGCTTGTCCCGCCAAGGCTCCGGCGAAGGGAGACCAGAAGTTCGATTCCCGACGAACCACCACCGTTTCTGACTGTCCTGTGGCGGGATTGGTTTGGGTCTCGGTCACCGAGTGAACGTACTCAATTTTAAAATCTTCCGTTAGGTAGAGTTCCGCGTCGGCGCCTTGAATTTCCACAAAGGTTTTTTCGCCTTGCTCAATTTGTTCCTGGGTAAGACGAGCCATGCGCAGATTTTCGGTTTGCAAGGAGGCGGGCTGGCCCGGGGGCGTATTCAGGAGCAGGAGGGTGTAAAGCCCCGTCCCGTCGTCGTAGGTGGCTTGTTGGACGGGGTAACGCCCTGCGCTGAGATTAACTGGGCGGGGTTGGGTGTTAACTGCGGTCGCTCTAGGCGCCGAAGCGTCCGGCGTTGGGCTACAGGCCGCGGCGCTGAAGCTCAGCAGGAGAATTAAAATCAGGCTCAAAAAACGACGCATAGGAAAAGTACTAAAGAACCTTGAAAACAAATCTGCAAAGGGTTTATTCCCCGATTATACCCCTCCTTCCCAAGGACACCCCGGCGCCGGGGTCTGAACTCCGCTCCCTTAACTGCTAGACTAAAAAGCGATTTGTCCCGCCCTACCCCCAGAGAAGTTTGTCATGGCCTCCAAACCTATCGTCGTCGCGCCTTCTATCCTCTCCGCAGACTTTAGCCGCCTCGGCGCCGAAATTGAGGCGATTGACAAAGCCGGCGCCGATTGGGTTCACGTCGACGTCATGGACGGGCGCTTTGTCCCCAATATCACCATTGGCCCCCTGATCGTTAAAGCGATTCGCCCCTACACCCAAAAACCCCTGGATGTCCACTTGATGATCGTGGAGCCGGAAAAATACGTGGAGGATTTCGCCAAAGCCGGCGCCGATATTATCTCCGTCCACGCCGAGCACAACGCCTCCCCCCACCTGCACCGCACCCTCTGCCAAATCCGGGAGCTAGGGAAACAGTCCGGGGTGGTCTTGAATCCCTCCACGCCCTTGGAATTAATCGAATACGTTCTGCCGGTCTGCGATTTGGTGTTGATCATGAGCGTCAACCCCGGCTTTGGCGGCCAGAGCTTCATCCCGGAAGTTTTACCGAAAATTCAACGTCTGCGGCGCCTCTGCGACGAAAAAGGGCTAGATCCTTGGATCGAAGTGGACGGCGGTCTCAAACCCGCCAACACCTGGCAAGTGCTGGAGGCCGGCGCTAACGCCATCGTGGCTGGCTCCGCTGTCTTTAACGCCCCGGATTACGCCGAAGCCATCGC
>JAYKIZ010000028.1:0-3583 GCA_035285965.1 Cyanobacteriota bacterium
GCGGCGATGGGGCTGGACAATAGCGCCGCCCCAAGGGAAAAGACTCCTAGTTTACGACCGTAGCGGTGGAGGGGCAGGGCGCCCCAGCCCAAAACCCAAGCCGATTTCAGGGCTTCGTATTCATTAATGGGGCGTTGCTCCTGGGGAACGGGGCAGAGGGTTGACTCAGAATCCGGCATCATCCTCGACTGGGGGCGTTGGCGGGCGAAGTTTTTTCATCACTGTAACTTAAAAACAGATATCAGACTTCGGGGGCCAAAGGGACGAAACGAGATCCGGGAAAAAATTTTTGCTTACCCCCTTGTCTAAATCCCCTTACCCTTGCTAAGATGTTGAACTGTTGTCACCAATCCTCGGTAGCTCAGTGGTAGAGCGGTCGGCTGTTAACCGATTGGTCGTAGGTTCGAATCCTACCCGGGGAGTTTTCTCGAAATGAGATCTTCAATATTCATTCGCATCGTTTCGCAGATCTGGTCTAGAGGTAGATCGTTGGCGTCGTAGCCAAAGGGATTTTCAATTTCCGAGCCAATTTCCTCGATGCCAAAAATCGCAAAACTGGTCAGCCCCACAATCGGCGCCGTTAGCCAGAGCAACTGATCCACCAACTCAAAGGGCAAACTCAGACAATAGATAAAAACCAGTTGCTTGAGGTGAATGGCGTAGGCCAAGGGCATAGGGGTTTTGAGAATCCGCTCGCAGGCGCCGAGTGAGTCCACCATTTGATCCACCAGTTTTAACAGGGCGCTGGCCTGATAAGGGTTCAGGGCATGGCGTTCTAGTTGCCGGTTCAGGTAGGCGCTGATCCAAAGGGCTATCCTCAAGGGAGGATGGTGGACTTGTTGTAACTGTCGATAATCCTCCGGGGACACCAGCGCCGCTAATTCGCTATTGACGGTTTCCCCCCGCAGAAAGAGCTTAGTGCTAATGGAAAAAGCGACCAAGAGTTTAATGATCTCCCGTTTTTGCTGGCGGTCCTCCGGCGCCGTTTCTTTGACCAGAACCCAAATCCCCCGGGAGAGGTTGCGGACGACGTTGACCAAATTGCCCCAGAGTTTGCGCCCTTCCCAAAAGCGGTCATAGGCGGTGTTGGTGCGAAAAACCAGCAGGAGACCGAGGACAATGCTGGGGATGAGGCCGGTTTTGATGGGAATGGCGAGATGAAGCCCCCCCAGATGGAGATGGGATACCCCGACGCTAAAGAGAACGCAAAAAAGAACCTTGGGAGTAATGGCCGGAATCACAGACCCCTGCAGTTGCGTTAATTGACGAAACCAGTGGCGCTGACGCTCATAACCGGCGCTCCAAGCCTTTGCTTTCATAACGGTAGCCAAACGGGTTCTCGCCGACGGAAGATGACAGAGTCATTATTCTATCGGGGAGCATCTCAGATTTGTCAGTTGATCTGTTTGCCCTCATCCCCCAGCCCCTTCTCCCAGAGCGGGAGAAGGGGAGTTAAAGTCCCTCTCCCTCTTTGGGAGAGGGATTTAGGGCGAGGGCTAAGGAATGACTGCAATATTCTTTAATAAGAACTTAATGACCTGTCCCAACAATTATCCGACAATTAAACTGAAGGCGTCGGCCATCAGGCGATCATAATCAATCATCCGCGCTAATTCTTCACCAGAGTAACGACCTTCAAAGGCTTCAACCGCCGCCCGGGCCAAGGCGAGGGAATAACTGTCCGCTAACGCCTCCTTTAACTCCTCCGAAGATAAATAGGTGCCTCCGGCTTTACGTCGTCGATTCGTTTTTTGAATCTCGTCAACCGCATTGGCGATGGACAAATCCCAAGAACGGGTACTTCTTTTTTCCGCTTGGCGCTTGATTAAATGTAGAAGTAGAATCTTCGCATAACTACTAATTTTATTGATTTTATCATCCTTGCTCATTTCCGTCATCTCCTCCACCAACATTAAAGCCTCAGAAATATGACCGTCAATTAGCAACGTTTTGAGTTCCAGTAACTCTTCCATGGTTATCCTCCCAGAGAGAATGAAGATCTCAAGTGTGATTTTAGCTCAAGGGAGCGGTAAGCCCCTCGGCGGGTTGCTGGGTCGTCCTGAGATTTTCTTAACCCCCTCAAGAGACGACCCGCGCCTTGGCGACGCTTCCCCGGGAGAGTGTATTATCAAGGGAGGACGGGAAATCCCCCGCCAAGTTTGACGCTTATTTCGGCGACTTCTCCCCATAGCGGTTCCTTCCCTATCTCCCCATTTCTGTCAAGTCGCTCCCTGTGCCTCCCTTAAAATTGCGTAAAGCGCTCCTCAAACCAGGTCTTATCCCCCTGCTAGACCAACTAGCGGCGGGTCTGGGGTGCCAATGGGGAGTCTATGACCTTAATCAGACGCTCATCGGGGGCGCCGAAGTCTCGGGGCCAACTTTTCCTATTACCGTGGAAAATCAGGTTTTGGGTTACCTGCAAAGTTCGGCGCCCAGCGCCGAGGGGTTGGCCCAATTACTCAGCTTTGTTTGTCGAGAAGATTTAGCCCAAAAGAGCCTGGCCCGGGAGACCCTCCAACGTTACGAAGAAGTTAATTTTTTATCGGATTTCGCCGGAAAAATCGCCGCCTGCGCCAACCTGGAAGACGTGGTGAAGATTATCGACCAGGAACTGCAACAGTCCTTTCCCGCTACCGCCACTTTCATCTTATTAACCAACGTCCTTAATCAGACCCTAGACCCGATAAGCTTTGGCAACGGCGCCTGGCGGGCCCATCTGGATCAACTCCGACCGCTGTTCGAGCGAGTCATGAGCGCCGACCAGGCGGAAATTCTTAATAATATCTGCCAACCCGACTCCAGTACCAATGGACAAAAGCAAATCGCGTCTTTAATCTGCGCCCCTCTCAAGATTCAGAATCAAACCATTGGCGTCCTCGGCATTGGCCACCATGACCCCATCCAATACTCCTCGGAAGACCTGAATATTCTCCTCACCTGCGCGCCTCAAATCGCCGCCGCCATCCAAACGGCCCAATATTATGAAACCCTCAAAGAATACTCGCTCACTTTAGAGCATAGAGTCACAGAAAGAACTTTGGAGCTGGAGCTAGCTAAAAAAGAACTGGAATTAGCCAACCAAGAACTGGAGCGCCTAGCCATCTACGACGAACTGACGGGGATTCCCAACCGGCGCTACTTTAACCAATACCTCGCCCAGGAATGGCGTCATTGTCTGCGGGAGCAGACCAGTTTATCCCTGATTGTCTGCGATGTGGATTACTTCAAGCGCTACAACGATTGTTACGGCCATCCCGCCGGGGATCAGGGACTCCGTCAGGTGGCCCAGGTCATTTCCCGAAGCCTCCGGCGCTCGACGGATTTTGTGGCCCGCTACGGGGGGGAAGAATTTGTGATCGTTCTTCCCTACACCCAACAGGAAGGCGCCTATCAGGTGGCGCTCAGGATTCAGGAGAATATCGCGCTCGAAAAAATCGTCCACGACCAATCTCCTCTGGGGCCCCATCTGACGGTGAGTTTGGGCATTGCCAGCGCTATTCCCGTGCGTCATTATAGCCCCCAGGCGTTGTTAAAATTGGCGGACCAGGCGCTCTATGAAGCCAAGGCCGCCGGCCGCAATCAA
>JAYKIZ010000029.1:0-15702 GCA_035285965.1 Cyanobacteriota bacterium
GTTCCAAAATTTTGAGGGTGACTCCGTTCACTTCTACCGCCATACCGGGACGGACGGCGCTGGTTAAATTCCCTTTTTGGTCGTAGAGAATCAAGGTTCCCTGCAAATCCTTGGTTAAAAGCGCCACTCCCTCGCTCAAATCCGTTTTGGTGGGAATCCAAGCGCCCCAGAGTTTGCCGCCGTTTTCCGTGGCCAAGGGCGCCATGGGTAGTTGAAAAATAGGGCTGTTGTTAATTTGCGCCTTCACTCCGGCGATACCCCAGTTGGTTTGGTAGAAGGTAACGCCCTGGTAGCGGAGGGGATGGTTAACGGAAATGGTTTTTCTGTCTTGCTCCTGTCCCTGGTTATTAACCACGGATAGATCAGAGTAAAATTGATCAATAATTCCGTCGGGGGTGTAGTCGATCCAAAAGCGATTAACCTTAATGCCCCAATCCTGGGGAATACGAGCACCGGCTAGGGGCCCCGCTTCAATAATATTTTTCACCTGAAAAGAACTGCCGCTGGGCGCCATTTCCTGGGCCAAAAACCCCCCTAAAGCGCCCCAAATAGCGCCGCCCAGAATAATTAACAGGGCGATGTGGACAATAATCGGCCCCACCTTCCCTAGGCGCCCCTTGCGAGCGTAGAGCGCTGCGGGGGAATCGGGATCGGGAAAGACCTGATAGCCTCTTTTTTCTAGTAAGGGAGCCAGAGCCGTCAGGGGAATCCCCGGTAACGACTGCCGCCAAGCCAACTTTTGCAACTGCCGGGGTTGCCGGTAAAACTGCCAGCGATCCACCGCCTTCAGCGCCGGGAGTTGGCGCCGGAAGGTGCAGGCCGTCAAACTGGCGCCAAGGAGGACTAGGAGGGCCAGGAACCAGGGAGTTTGGTAAACATGATTTAAGCCCAGGCCTAAGATGAACCTCCAGGTCACAAAACCAAACAGTGCCGGCGCTTCCGGGTAATTGCTCTGGTAAAAGTCCAAGGTTTCCCCCTGTTCAATTACGGTGCCGCTAATGCTAAAGACGGCGATCAGTAGCAAGAGGGCGATGGCCAGGCGGAGATCCGCCAAGATTTGCAAAAATTTGCGACCCAGGGGGGGGAAGACCGGTGGGACGCTAGGGGAGAGAGCCATAACAATCAATAAAGAAACGAGCGTAGGCGAGGGCGTCTTCCTTGGATTGTATCTTACCCTCAATTTGGGCTACTTGTACTTCTGTAAGCAGTTTGCCGATCAGGGGGCCGGGTTTGAGTCCGAGGCCTTGGATTAAATCGACGCCGGAGACGGGGTTTTGGGGATGGGCTAGGGCGTCCTCGGGGTCGAGAAAATGGGTCAGGAGCTTCAGAATCAGTTGATGATCCGGCGCCGGGGCATGGGCCAGGGCATAGAGGACAAAGAGGGGTAGGTATTTCCCGGCTTCCAAAAAGAAAAAATACTGAAGTCTCCGACTCTGGGACAATTCCGCCCGCTGGGAGGCCGGGTAGGCCCGTAAAACGGCGCCCACGGCCCGGATTTCCTGGCGAGAATACTTTAACCGCTCCAGTTCCGCCTCCGCTCCCTCCGGGTCGGCGCTGGTCAAGCTCGCTAATTTCGCCAAGGCGATGCCTTTTTTCCCTAGAGCTTCAAAGAGCGCCCGCCGTTGGGGTAGATCCAGTTGGGTCTTCAGGCGGGCCAGCGCCAAGTCAATACAACAGAGCGTATTTAACGACTCTAAGGTTGCCTGGGGAAACCAGGGCGTTAACAGGCCGTCCTGAAAAGCGGCCCAGAGCCAGGTGCTGCCCCTAGGACTCCCCAGCAGGTAGTTAAACTCCGCCTGTACCCGCTCCGCCGCCACTGCGGCGATGAGAGGCGCCAGCTGTCGCAAAACGAAATGGGTTTCGGGATCCAGCTGAAATTGTAACTGGGCCGCCTGACGGTAGGCTCGCAGGAGTCGCAGGGGATCGTCTCGTAAATTGCCGGGGGAGATCATTTTCAAAACGGCGTCCCGCAAATCCCGGCGCCCCTGTTGGGGATCGATAATTTCCTCCCGGTGGAAGTTATAAGCGATGGCGTTAACCGTAAAGTCCCGACGCCCCAAATCCTGCTCTAGGGTTCCGCCCTCCTGACGGGCGAAATCCACCGTTCCCAGGGGAAAGACCACCCTGGCGATCTGCCGGGCTTGATCCAACACCACAAACCCGGCGCCGTAGCGACTGGCGATAGTTTTGGCCGTTTCCACCGCGTCGTCGGGAAGTACGAAATCCCAATCTAAATATTCCCGACGGCGCTCCAGCAGGGCGTCCCGCACGGCGCCGCCCACCAGACAGGCTGACCTGGGCAGTAAATCCAGATCAAAGGGCAGTTGTTGGCGCAAACGGGTCAGGGCGGGGGCGGAACAATACAGCATGGAGCGGCGGGGCGAACTCTTTTTAAACTAATGATTTTGCCCGACCTTTCAGTCTAGGCGAAAGTCCGGCAGAATGGAAAAATCGCAGGTTTTTGTAGCTCGGGTTCTATGCGCCGTCACCATTCTCTCCAGCGCCAACTTCTCCCCAATGGCATTGTCCTGGTGCTGGCGGAAAACCCGGCGGCGGATCTGGTGGCGGGGCGGATTTTTCTCCGTCGGGCCGGCGCCTGCTGGGATTCCTTGCCCAAGGCGGGCCTCTCTCAATTGTTAGCCACGTTGATGATCAAGGGCACCCCCTCCCTCTCGGCCCAGACCGTGGCCGAAACCGTGGAATCCCTCGGCGCTCACCTGGGAAGCGAAGCGGCTAGCGATTATTGGGTGATTAACCTCAAAACCATCGCGGCGGATTTCCCCGCCATTTTGGCGCTGGCGACCCGACTGCTCCGGGAGCCGGCTTTCCCCGAGGAAGAGTTGCGACTAGCCCGACGCCAAACCCTGCAAACCCTCCAGTCCCAACGGAGCCAACCCTTTAATGTGGCCTTTCAGCAATTGCGTCAGGCCATGTACCCCGACCATCCCTACGGCTTATCTTTACTCGGGACAGAGACGAGTTTGCCTCAGATTACCCGTCAAGATTTGTTGGACTACCACCAGGCCTATTTTCGCCCTGATAATTTCGTCGTTAGCCTCTCGGGGCACTTTGACAGCGAAGGGATGGCGGCGCTGGTGGAAAAAACTTTTCAAGACTGGCCCGTTCCCGTCCAATCCTTAATTTGTCCCCAGTGGCCGTCCCTGGTCTCGGCGCCCAAAACCTGCGCGACGGCGCACAATAGTCAACAGAGCGTCGTTATGGTGGGCTATCTAGCGCCTGGAGTTAAAAGCGCCGATTACGCCCCCCTGAAATTGATCAATACCTATCTCGGCGCCGGACTCTCCAGCCGTCTCTTTGTGCAGTTGCGGGAAAAACAAGGGTTAGCCTACGACGTCTCCGCCTTTTACCCCACCCGCTTGCAATCCTCGCAGTTGGTCATGTACCTCGGCACCGCCCCGGAAAAAACGGCGCTGGCCCTAGGGGAACTCCTGCGGGAAGCGGAGCGCCTGACGGAGGAATCCCTAAGCTCGGGGGAATTGGACGCCGCCAAAAATAAATTGTTGGGACAGTACGCCTTGGGCAAACAAACCAACGGCGAAATCGCCCACCTCTTTGGCTGGTACGAAGCCCTGGGATTAGGGGTGGACTTTGACGAGACCTTTCCCGAGCAGATTCGGGCCCTGACGGCGGCGGAGATCCAGAGCGCCGCCCAACGTTATCTCCGCCATCCCTATCTTTCCCTCGCGGGACCGGCGGAATTTGTCGAACCCCTTGGCAGTGATCAGCCATTAGGGAACAGTGAAGAGATTAAATTCAGCGGGCGGGATAACTGATACCTGAGTTCGGAGGAGCGGCGCTGGTGAATCGAAGAAAATCGGGCTAGAATGACAACCTAAATCCGAGTCTAAACCCTAGACCACTCCATTAAACCCATGGCGACCCCCTCCTCTACCCCCGGTTCTCCCGAAGACGGCGCCGCGTCCGTAATGGCGGAGTGGGCGCCGGAAGCCGATTCCCTCGCTTTAACCGTCGGCGGGAACGCTTCTCAACAATCCGCCGGAGCGGAGAACGAACTACGGGTAACCGACACCATCGAGTTTAATTTTGTCGTCCGTCCTCCCCTATCGCCGCCGCCGCCCCCAGACCCGATAGCCAGCCAGTTAACGGCTTGGACCTTCGGCGGACTCCTCTTATTCCTACTGGGCAACGGCGCTCTCCTAGCTCGCCAATTTTTTTCTCCCACTCCGGCGCCGGCCACGCCTCTAGAGCAACTTTCCTCCCTCCCACCCTGGCAAGAGGCCTCTTTACTCTCTCAGGCGAATTTATCCCCGGAGACCTCCCTCGGTTTGGAGAGTCTCAGCGCCGTCCCCCCGCCCTTACCGGCCAAGCCAAAATTCTCGCCCCCCGTCGCCGTCGCGCCCAGATTAACCGCGCCGCCGCCCCCCCCGCCCCCATCCTGGCCTCAACCCTTAGCGGCCCAACTCTTGGCGCCTCCGGCCCCAGTTCAGGCTCCCGCTCCGCCGAGTCTCCTCCCGACTCTCGCGGTTCGCCCCGCTAACCTAACCCCGCCGCCGCCGCCCCCGACCAGCCCGCCCCCTAATCCTATTGAAGGTAATCCCCCTATTAATTTGCTTCAGGGCCCCGTCTCCCAGGAGACCCCTCTCCCCGCGGCCCCGCCCTTAGAGCAAGTTCGACAACCCCTCCAACCCCAACTAGAGCCGTCGCCGGCGCTGAGCTTTAACGCCCAGACTCGTCAACGCTTGCTCAAAATGCAGAATCCGGCAATGGCAAACCCGGCGTCCTCCTCCGCCCCGGCGGACATTACCGAGATGAACCGCACCCAGCAGTTGATTCAAGAGTTGGAAAGTTTAAACCAGGCGCCCTAGGACAACTCAATGATGGCTGGGTTGAGTCGTTTGCAAAGACTGTTCCTCTGGATCTGGGAAATTGGAAAACCGCCCCAGCCTTCCCCCGAAGAGTGGCTAGAGGAAATGACGGCCCGTTTGGAGTTGGAGTTGATTGAACTGCGGCGAATTTTAGCCGAGAGTATCGCCCTCTGTAAAAGCGCCGAGCGCCGACAGTCCCGCCGCGACCCACAGGTTGATCTCGACCTAAACGGGGTCTTAGACCAGTCTCTCCGGGAGCAACAGGAGTTGATTGAGCGAATTCGTCAGTCTCTAAGCCACCTGGAGAGACAATACGCTCAAGCGCGGGCACGTAAAAATTGGTATCTGTCCCGCCTTAAATTGGCTTTAGTTCAAGAAAAATTGGCGGGCGTTAAAACCCGGTGGCATCGGGCGTCCGCCAGCGAAGTTTTTACGGAGTTAGAAGCCCTGGAGGCTTGCGTCCCCCGAGACGCCGCCAACCCGTCTTAAATAACCTAATCGCGCTTATTTTCCCTGACCGAGTTCCGCTTCCGCCGCGGTCAGCGCCTGACGAACCTGCTCAAACCCCGTGCCGCCGTAGCTATTGCGGGCCGCGACCACTTGCCGGGGGGTAATAGCCTCGTAAATATCGGCGTCAAAGGCGGGATGGAGCGCCCGCCATTCCTCTAGGGTTAAATCTTTAAGCAACTTGCCGGCGCCGAGACTGGTTTTCACCGCTTTCCCCACTAGGTTGTAGGCCTCCCGGAAAGGAACGCCTTTTGCCGCGAGGTAATCCGCCACGTCCGTGGCGTTGGAGAAGTCCTCGGCCACCGCGGACGCCAAGCGCTCGGGGCGAAAACGAATGCCTTCCGTCAGCAGGATGGTCATGGCTTCTAGGGAGGCTAAAACGGTTTTAACAGAGTCAAACAGCGCCTCTTTGTCTTCCTGAAGATCCTTGTTATAGGCCAGGGGCAAACCCTTCATTAACACCAATAAGCTCTGCAAATGGCCGATCACCCGCCCGGATTTACCCCGGATCAACTCCGGCACGTCGGGGTTTTTCTTCTGGGGCATAATGCTCGATCCCGTGGCGCAACGGTCCGTCAGGGAAATGAAGCTAAATTCCTGGGAGGCCCAGAGGATCATCTCCTCGCTCAGCCGGCTCAGATGCACCATGATTAGACTGGCGGCGCCGAGAAATTCAATAGCGAAGTCCCGGTCGCTGACCCCGTCGAGGCTGTTGTTATAAACGCCTTCAAACCCTAATAATTCGGCGCTCAGATGACGGTCGATGGGAAAGGTCGTCCCCGCCAGCGCCCCCGACCCCAGGGGAGAAATGTTAACCCGGGCCCGGATTTCCCCGAGGCGTTGCCAGTCCCGTTGCGCCATCTGAAAATAGGCTAAAAGGTGGTGGGCGAGGCTAATGGGCTGGGCCCGTTGCAGGTGGGTGTAGCCGGGAATCAGGGTTTCCACATTTTCCTGAGCGAGACTTAATAACGCCTCTTGATAAACCCTAAGCGCTTCGCGGATCTGGTCGATTTGGGCCCGCAGATAGAGGCGAATATCAGTTCCCACTTGGTCATTGCGGGAACGGGCCGTGTGCAGTTTTTTACCCGCGTCCCCCACCAATTCCGTTAACCGGCGCTCGACGGCGAAGTGGACGTCTTCCTGATCCACGCCGGGGTTAAAGTTGCCGCTCCGGTGTTCCTGACGAATTTGCTCCAGTCCTTGAACCAATCGCTCCCCTTCCTCGGCGCTGATAATGCCCGTCCGAGCCAACATGCGGGCGTGGGCGACGGAGCCGGTTAAATCATACTCAATCAGTTCAATATCAAAACCGATACTGGCGTTGAAGCGGGCGATGGCCGGGTGGAGAGTTTCGTCGAAGCGGTCGCTCCAGGCATTGGGGGTGGTCATAGGACTCAAGGATCTTCAAAAAAGACGAGGCGAAAAGGGAAACACGATCGCGCCCCAAATTGGAGATTAAACTATAGAGAAACTCCCCGCCATCCCCATCTTGAAATTGTCCGCCAACCCTGACAAATTTTCGGCGCTCACCCCTTAGGTTTAACCGATTTTCTAACTTCCCCGTGCGTCTGCGTAAACCGCTACCCCTCGATCTCCATCGCGATTATCCCTGTCCCTGCCGGCGCCGGGGGCGATTAGTTCCCATTGTCCTGACGGAGGCTTACGGGTGCGACCTCTGCCAGCAAATTTTTGTGCTGCGCGAAGCGAGTCAAGAAATCGAGCTGATTTCCTCCCTTTATCCCCACAAGCGCCGCTGGCGTTGGACCGGTTATCGTTGGCGTTTAGAACCGACTTGGCGCCCCCGGAGACCGGTCTTTTTCGTCCTCCTACCGGCGCTGGCGAGCTTCATCAGTCTCCTTTGGCTCTCCGGCGTCTTTCCCTTAAGCTGGATCTTGGGGATAATGGGGATCGCTTTTGCGGCGGCCCTTGTTTTTTTCTATTGGCTCGCCTAGCGCTCCTAGAGGGTCGTTATGACTGAAACCCCTGTTCCGAATATTCTGACGACCGCGCTGGAGTCCGCCCAGCAAGCCTTTTTTGCTCTGTCTCAGTTTAGCGGCGCCGACCGGAATCGAGGCCTACGGGCCATGGCGAAAGGACTTGAGGACGGTTTAGATTTGGTTCTAGAATCCAACACCCTAGACTTAGAAACCAGCCGGGATATGGCGGTGCCCGCCGGTCTGGTGGAGCGTCTAAAACTGACGCCGGATCGGTTACTGAAGGCGGTGGAGCTTTTAGAACAGTTGGCGGATCTGCCGGACCCCCTCCAACGGGTGATCAACGCCCCCTACCAACTCAACCCCTCCCAAACCTACTGTCAGTTGATGCCCCTAGGGGTGGTGGCGTTGATTTACGAGGCCTTCCCAGAACTGGGCGCCATTACGGCGGGCTTTTGTCTGAAAACGGGGAACAGTCTGGTTCTGCGGGGGTGCGGCGCCTCTAGCCACTCCACCGCCGCCATTGTCCAACTCCTACAAGAGAGTTTACGCCAACTCAACTTTCCGGCAGGCTGTATTAGTCATCTTCCCAGCGACGAAGCGCCGGTGATCCAGGATTTGGTCTCCCAAACCCGCTATTTAAATCTGATTCTCCCCTATGGCCGCCCCAGTTTAGTGGAGCAGGTGGCCCAACAGGCTACTTTGCCAGTGCTAAAGGCGGCGCTGGGGAACTGTTATCTCTACTGGTCCGCCAAGGGAGATTTAGAACTCGTCCGTTGGATGATCCTCGATAGCCACGCCAGCGAGCCGGATCCGGTTAACGCCGTTGAAAAAGTCCTCCTCAGTCCGGTGCTGAACGATCCCCTTTTAATTCGTTTGTTTAATAACTTGCAGGAAAAGGGTTTTCAACTACGGGGCGACGCCGAGTTATGCGAGGCCTTTCCCAATTACTTGAGCCTAGCCAAAGACTCGGAATGGAGCAAACCCTACCTAGAAAAAATCATCGCCTTTCGGGCCGTCCCCGACCTCGGCGCCGCCGTCGCTTGGATCAATCGCCACAGTAGCGGCCACGCCGATTGCATCGCCACGGAATCCTACCTGGAAAGCCGTCAGTTTGCCGCCGGAGTGGACAGCGCCCTGGTCTATATCAACGCTTCGCCCCGCTTTTCCCGCAATCCCAAACAGGGGGAATCCCTCTTTTTAGGCATTTCCAACCAAAAGGGTCACCGCCGGGGCTTAATCGGGTTGGAAACCTTTACCACTCTGAAACAGGTGGTGCAGGGAAGCGGCAAGTTACCCGGCTAATCGGCGCTAATCGAGAAAACTCGCTAGGGTCAAGACCCGCTCCACCACCGCCTCAATGCTAAGACCGTCAGTGTTGATTTCAATGGCGTCTTTGGCTTTTTTCAGCGGCGATAACGCCCGAGAACTGTCCCGCTCGTCCCGTTGCCGGATCTCCTCCGCCAGCGCCGTTAAGGAAATATCCGTTTTGCCCTGGGCCAGAAAATCTTGATAGCGCCGGCGGGCCCGCTCCTCCGCCGAGGCGGTGAGGAAAATTTTTAACTCGGCGTCGGGAAAGACCTGAGTGCCCAGATCCCGGCCTTCCGCCACTAATCCTCCCTGTTCCCCGTAACGGCGCTGGAGTCCCAGCAGTTTTTGGCGCACGGCGCTTTGGGCGGCGAGGATAGAAACAATTTGGGTCACTTCCGGCGCTCGGATCGCCTCGCTAATCTCTTGACCGTTGAGTTTAGCGCCGGCTAGTTGGGGAGCCGGTCGGAAAATGAGTTCCACTTCGCTGGCTTCGATTTGGCGCGCCACGGCGCTTTCGTCCTGGGGATCAATTTGAGCCTGTAAAACGCTGTAGGCTAAAGCCCGATAGAGAGCGCCGGTGTCGAGAAAGGCAAAATTAAGCCGATCCGCCACTCTCCGGGTAACGGTGGATTTCCCCGCTCCGGCGGGGCCGTCCAAGACAATTAAGGGCCGGCGCCGGGTTAATAAACAGTTATCAATTAAACGGGTGGTTCCCACATAGGCCGCCAGCGCCAGCAGACCAGCCTGTTTAATGTCCGCCAACGGTTGGAGGGTCTGGGGATCGACCAGATCCAGATATTGGAGTTTGAGGTCGGGAGCGGCGCTTAACGTCCTTTTCGCCGCTTCTAGCAGAGGTTCCCGGCGCTGTTCTCCCTGCTGAAATAAGGTCTGGGCCGCCTGCAAACTCCGGCGTAGTCCTAGAGCTTCTTCTTTTTCCTGAGCGTTTAAGTATTGATTTCGGGAACTGAGCGCCAAGCCGGAGTCCTCCCGCGCCGTGGGACAGGCCCGAATGACGACGGGAAAATTTAAATCCGCCACTAAGCGCCGAATAATGGCCAGTTGTTGGGCGTCCTTTTGACCAAAGTAGGCGAACTGGGGCTGGATCAGGTTCAATAACTTGGCCACAATAGTCGCCACCCCAGGGAAATGTCCGGGACGGTGAGCGCCGCAAAGGCCTGTCGTTAAGGATTGGGGCGGCTGGATCAGGGTGGTTTCCCCTCCGGTTAACCCTAAAATTTCCGGGGTCGGGGCAAAGACGGCGCTGGCTCCCCGGCGCTCCGCTAGTTGACAATCCGCCGCTAATGTCCGGGGATATTGGTTAAAGTCCTCCTGGGGGCCAAACTGGAGGGGATTGACAAAAATGGAGACTAGAACCCAATCCGTCTCCGCTCTAGCTCGTTCGATCAGGCGCCCGTGGCCGTCGTGGAGAGCGCCGAGGGTCGGGACAAAACCGAGGGTTTGATCAGGGGCGCGACGGAAAAGAAAGTTTTCGAGTTCGGGGAGGGTTCTGAGAAGCGGCGCTGGAGAGTCAGTCATACGAGGGGAAAGTCAATCATGACTATCAAATTAATATAAAAGGACGCAAATTGGGGTTAAGGGTTTGGACTTAGTTCTTCTGTCGCTCCAAAGCCTTCCCTCGCGGCGCTAAGGTAGATCGGACTTCTCCCCCGCTTCCTCGCCTATGGAAATCGCCACCTGGAACGTCAACTCCATTCGCTCCCGCCAAGAACAGGTTATCGCCTGGCTCCAGACTAACCCCGTGGACGTCCTCTGTCTTCAGGAAACCAAGGTGATAGACGGCGCCTTTCCGGCGGCTCCCTTTCAGGAATTGGGCTACCATTGCCAATTTTTCGGACAAAAGGCTTATAACGGCGTGGCTATCCTCAGTCGGAAACCCCTGGAAAAGCCGATGCGCGGTTTCGCGCCGCTTTTGGGCGCGGAGGCGGAAGATTGGGACCAGCAAAAGCGAGTCATAACCGGGATTTACCAAGGCGTTCGCGTCATTAACCTCTACGTCCCCAACGGCGCAGCGGTGGGGGATGAGAAATACGCCTACAAGTTAAATTGGTTGACCCAACTTAAACAGTATTTACAGGAACTTTTAACCGCTAGGACAGAACCGAGTTGTCTCTGCGGCGACTTTAACATTGCTCTGGAAGACCGGGATATTTACAGCGCCGAGGGTAAAGAGGGGCACATCATGGCTTCTCCCCCGGAACGGGCGGCTTTAGCAGAGATCCTTTCCCTCGGTTGGCAAGACGGTTTTCGCAAATTCACCCCGGAAAGCGGTCACTTTAGCTGGTGGGACTACCGAAGCGGAGGCTTTGCCCGCAATCGGGGCTGGCGCATCGACCATATTTACCTCGACTCGGCGCTGTACGACCAAGCCGTCGCCTGTCGCATTGACCGAGAACCTAGGGGGTGGGAAAAACCCAGCGACCACGCCCCCGTCGTCGTCGCCCTCTAGGCGCTCTCTTACTCCTGACGCTCTATGACCCAACTCCATCAGGCTTTCACCATCTTCTTGAGTCTTTTGGTGGAAGCCCTGCCCTTCCTCGCCATCGGGGTGCTCCTCTCCAGCGCCTTGTTAATTTTTAGCAATGAGAAAAAGTTAATCGCCCTTCTGCCCCGCCATCCCTTCCTCGGCGCCCTTGCGGGGAGTTGCCTCGGCTTTTTGTTCCCGGTCTGCGAATGCGGCAATGTGCCCGTAGCCCGGCGCTTTCTGCTCCAGGGCTTGCCTACCTCCGTGGCGGTGGCCTTCCTATTGGCGGCGCCGACTTTAAATCCCGTGGTCATTTGGTCCACTTGGGTCGCCTTCCGACAACCGGAAATTGTGCTGGCCCGCCTAGTCTTTTCCCTACTCATTACTCTGATCATTAGTTATCTCTTTAGCTTCCAAACCGATCTGGCGCCGATTCTTCAACCTCGCTTAGCTCAAAAAATCCAGCGCCTCCGGGAGCCGGCCCCATCGGAACGCCCCGCTCTGCTACGGGCCGGCACCTATTTTCTCGGTCAAGACCAACCCCAACGCCTCGAAGACGCTTTTTTACAGGAAACTTTGCCGGCGGCGCTCTTGCCCAATCGCTGGCAGTTATTTCTCGAGAACGTTACCCAAGAATTACGGGAATTGGGAGGAATGCTGATTCTCGGTAGCGCCGTCGCGGCGGCCATTCAGGTTTTTGTGCCGAGGGAGATTATCTTAACCCTGGGACAGGGCACTCTCACTTCTATTCTGGCGATGATGCTCCTAGCGGCGCTGGTCTCCGTCTGCTCTACTGTGGATTCTTTTTTCGCCCTCTCCTTCGCCTCCACTTTCACCACCAGTTCCCTATTAGCTTTTTTAGTGTTGGGCCCCATGATCGATATTAAAAGCATGGGCTTGATGCTCTCCATTTTTCGGGGCCGAGTCATCGTCTATCTACTCGTCCTAGTGGCTCAACTCACTTTTATCTTTAGCTTGCTCCACAGTTTCATGTTTTAACCGCCGCCGGCCGGCGCTAACGGGCTTTGCTCTTGCGAGATAAATAATCGACTTGGCGGTCTTCCTTTGTCCAAAAGCATTGGATTCAGAGCAGAGAAAGCGCGGGACGGGCAAAAGTGAGCGCGTCCTCTTTCAGCGCCCTGGAGTTTCGGGCGAGAGTTTGCTACAGTAAAGTCCTACAGAGCTTATCCACCGACCATAGCGAGTTAACGACAGCCTTATGCCAGGGGACTACTACGATACCCTCGGAGTCGCGAGGGACGCCAATAAAGAAGACATCAAGCGGGCTTACCGGCGTTTAGCGCGCAAGTACCACCCGGATGTTAACCGGGAACCCGGCGCCGAGGAGAAATTTAAGGAAATTAACCGCGCCTACGAAGTGCTCTCCGAGGACGAAGTGCGGGCCCGTTACGACCGCTTTGGAGAGGCCGGGGTCGGCGGCGCCGGGGCCCAGGGCTTTGGCGACGTGGATATGGGCGGCATCGCCGATATTTTCGAGACGATTTTCGGCGGTTTTGGGGGCATGGGAACGGGTCAAACGGGACGCCGACGGTCGGGGCCGGCCCGGGGAGACGACCTGAGATTGGATCTACGCCTCAGTTTCCGGGAAGCGATTTTTGGGGGCGAAAAGGAAATTCGGATTCCCCACCTCGAAACCTGCGTCGCCTGTAACGGAAGCGGCGCTAAACCGGGAACCGGCGCTAAAACCTGCGGCACCTGCAACGGCGCCGGTCAAGTGCGTCGAGCCACCCGCACCCCCTTCGGCAGTTTCGCTCAGGTTTCCGCCTGTCCGACCTGTAACGGCGCCGGGGAAGTGATCGAAGAAAAATGCGAAAGTTGCAACGGCGCCGGACGTAAGCAAGAAACAAAAAAACTAAAAATCACCATCCCCGCGGGGGTGGACGACGGCACCCGCCTGCGGGTTTCTAAGGAAGGAGACGCGGGTCTCCGGGGCGGCCCTCCGGGGGATCTTTACGTTTATCTCATGGTGGAGGCGGATAAACAGTTTGTCCGAGAAGGGATTAACATCCGCTCCGATCTAGAAATCAGTTACCTGCAAGCCATTCTCGGCTGTCGCCTCAAGGTGGAAACCGTGGACGGCGAGGCGGAGCTAACCATTCCTCCGGGCACTCAGCCCAACACGGTTTTGACCCTAGAGGATAAGGGCGTGCCTAAATTGGGGAACGCCACTCTCCGAGGAGATCATTTAATTACCGTGCGCATTAATATTCCTACCCGAGTCAATAACGAAGAGCGGGAATTGCTGGAGCGCCTAGCCACCATCAAGGGAGAAAGCCACGGTAAGGGGGGACTAGAAGGCTTTTTAGGGAGTTTATTCCACAAATGAGCGCCCTAGAGCCGGTTTACCTGGATCTGCGGGGCACCCCCTGCCCCATCAACTTTGTGCGCGCGAAGCTCAAACTCTCCCAACTGCAATCGGGTCAAACCCTAGCGGTGGATTTAGACGGGGGGGAACCGACGGAGCAGGTGCCCCATAGCCTGACCCTCGAGGGGTTTACCGCCCAGACCCTCGAACCCTTGGCGGACGGCTCCGGTTATCGTCTGACCATTCAGGTTCCCTAGGGGGAGTATGGCTCCGCCCCGGCAATACGGCGTCGTCACCGCCATCCAGGCCAATTATTACTGGGTCAAAGTCGGAGACTCCCCCCCTCTTCTCTGCACCCGGCGCTCCCGGTTAAAAAAAATCGGGCAAACCGTTGTGGTGGGGGATCAGGTGGGATTGGATTCCGAAGACGGCGCTCCCGCCATCGCCGAAGTGTTGCCCCGACGGAGCGAATTCTCTCGCCCCCCGGTGGCCAACGCCGACCAAATTCTCTTGGTTTTTTCCCTACTGGAACCCAGCCCGGAACCCTGGCAGGTCAGTCGTTTCTTGGTCAAGGCGGAATCCGCGGCGCTGAAGGTGTCGATCTGTTTTAGTAAGCGGGATTTAATCAACGAGACAAGTCTGGAACATTGGCAAACTCGTCTCGAGAACTGGGGCTATGAAAGCTTAGCCGTCAGCGCCGTCACCGGGGATGGGCTAGACACTTTGGCAGAATATTTACAGGACAAAATCACCATTTTAGCGGGCCCCTCCGGCGTCGGCAAATCCAGCCTCATTAACGCTCTGATTCCCGACGGCGCTCAACGGGTCAGTCAAGTCTCCGGTAAATTGCAACGGGGGCGTCACACCACCCGCCATGTGGAACTGTTTGCATTGCCCCGGGGGGGCCTCTTGGCGGACACGCCGGGGTTTAACCAGCCAGATCTAGACGCGGCGCCGGCGGAGTTGATCGCCTATTTTCCCGAAGTCAAAAGCCAGTTAGCCCAGGGCGCTTGTTTTTTCAACGACTGCCTCCACCGGGGGGAACCCCAATGTCGTTTAACCGCGGACTGGGAGCGCTACCCCCATTACCTCAAATTTTTGGAAGAGGCCCTAGAGCGCCAGAGCCAAAAGTCCCGTTCTTTGGAAGCGACCCTCAAGGTCAAAAGCGGCGCTGAAGGAGAACTGCAATACGAGCCTAAGCTGGCGACGAAAAAGTATCGGCGGTTGTCCCGACGACGGGGCCATCAGACTCTCCAAAGTCAGTACGGGGAAGAGGAAGAGGAGTTTTAAGAATGAGCCGCCAGACCGTATGATTGAGGTAATTTATCTGTCTAATCCGCCCACTGTCAGGGAAATACCCATTATTTAGCTTATGTTGCGTTTACGTTCTCTTCTTGTTCTCTGCTTAAGCTTAGTTAGCTTCGTTCTGGTCAGTTGCGGAGCGCCGGAGGCCGTTGCTCCCCCCACCTACACCCCGGAAAAAATCGCCCAAATCCAACTCTACGCGACTCCCATTGAAGGCGCTCGGGAGAAGATGGAGACCCTGAAGACCTTAATTTCGGATCAAAACTGGGTTGATACCCGCACCTTCATCCACGGCCCCCTCGGACAACTACGGCAGGATATGCTGGGTTTAGCCCGGACGCTTCTGCCCAACGATCAACCCCGAGCCTCGGCGCTGGCCAAGGAAGTCTTCGGCCACTTGGAGCGCCTCGACGCCGCGGCGAAAGACCGGAGTCTTAACCTGGCGGGCGTTCAATATCGAGAGGCGTTGGAGGATCTAGACGCTTTCTTAGAGTTGATTCCCCAGGCGAGTTAGAGATTGTTTAAAAAGGGTCGATCCGTCCCGCCAGACTTCGACCCTTCAAGGAATTCTGTCCATGCAGAGTTTCAGACTAGTGCCGTAGGTCTGCTCTACATTATTCAAACAATTGAGGAAACAAGTTGATATCCTGCATCAGACGGCGATACAACTGAAATAAAAACTAATGGTTCGTTACCACTGTTTAACACACCATGAACACATCCAGTGTGAGCAATTACCACATCTCCTGCAACAATCGACTTCTTGGTTCCTGCTTCGTCCAGATAATATTCTCCCTTGCCGCTCAAAACAATCCAGGTATCTTGCCCATGAGGGTGAATATGTGGATAGATCTCCTGTCCTGGCTTGACATACCAAGCTACAACAGCAGCATCTTTGGATTCAGTAATGACTGATCGAATAGGCTCCCCGTCTGCTGGTTGGAAGAACTCAGCACTGTTGAATATTCTGTCCATACTCAATCTTTAATT
>JAYKIZ010000030.1:0-7041 GCA_035285965.1 Cyanobacteriota bacterium
GAGAAATTGACGAACCTGTTGACGGGTTGCGGTAGGGGATAACACCAGACAATCTCCTCGGCGGAAAGGGTAATGTTTACTAAGGCTGGTCTATGCCCTCTAGGCTGATGACGAGCAAGGGCGGCGCCCAGGTGCCCGGATCTTAAAGATTGAGAAATTGTTTAATGGTCTGATTAAACTCCTCCTGATCAATGGGTTTGGTAATGTAGGCGTCGGCGCCTTGGCGCTTGCCCCAAAATTTATCCATATCTGTGGCCTTGGTGGAGCAGAGAATCACCGGGATATTTTTGGTGTTTTCCCGGTCTTTAAGCTCCCGGCAAATCTCAAAGCCGCTCCGACCGGGCAGAACGATATCCAAAACGATCACGTCGGGGGTGGTCTGGGCTAACTTTTCCAGCGCCTCTTCGCCGCTGGCCGCGGTGGTGACCTGGACGCCCAACCGTTGGCAATAATCGCTAATGATGGAGCGCTCGGTGGAAGAATCGTCAATGACAAGGGCGGTTCCCATAATAGTACCTCAAATAAAATTTAATTAATAGAAATTTATGGAGTTTAAAACACCTTAGAGTTAAGAAGTCTCTTGTTCGCCAAGATACTTGCGAATAGTGCTTAGCACTGTGTCAGGGTTAACGGGTTTACTGAGAAAATCCGTCGATCCCACCATCTTGGCCCGCACCCGATCGACAATGCCGTCGTTCCCCGTCAGAATAACGATGGGCGTCTGGCGGAAGAGGGAAAGTTTACGCAATTGCCCGCAAATTTCGTAGCCATTGGCATTGGGCATCACCAAATCCAGAAAGACCAGCGCCGGTTTGCGGGCCAGCAGGATGGCGATGGCCCGGAGGGGATCGTTGATGGCCACAAATTGATAGTTGGCCGAGACCAGAATTTTTTCCAAAGTCTGGCACATCAAAGGACTATCGTCCACGCAGGCAATCAGGGGGCCCGTGGGCACATTGGGCTGAGCCACAATGCCCGTGGGAGGCGGCGCGATGGGGGGCGGCAGGTCGGGAATTTTAATCAGTTCCACCAAGCCTAACTGAAGATAGGGCAGGAGGGAGGTGGTGACGCTCAGCACGTCCCGCTTCATCCTCACGGACAGATCCCGGAGGGTCTGGTTGCCGTCTAGGAGTTGCTTGAGGGTCTGATAGACCTGGGGCGAAGTGCGCTCCTGTAACTGCTCCGCTTGTCGGATCACGGGAGCGCCGTTGGGGGAGCGGTCGGCGATCTTGGCGGCCTGCCAGTTGTGCCAAAGTTGCTGGGTTTCGTTGATAATTTGGTCGGCGTCGATGAGCACCAAACGGGTGGCGAGGATGGTGTCTTGACGCAGGTCGCAGGAGACCTCCATCATTTGAGTGATATCAAATAAAACCTCCACAATGGTGGTGCGGATAAAGCGGGCCGCCTGTTCCCGGGTGGCTTTTTGATGCTCGACCCAATGGCAGAGGAGTTGATACTCCCAGCAGAGTTGTAGATCCTGGGGATCGATACTGGCTAGATCAATCTGCACCGAGGAAAGATTGGCCGCAATCTGGGGCAAATAGAGGGCGATTTGTCGGCGCCAGCGCCGCACGGCGTGGTGGCCCCCAGTGGCGTACATGATTCGCCCGAGGTAAAGGTAAAAGAACCACCGCTCCCCCGTGGGGCTAGTCAGAATTAACTGCCCGCTAAACCTCGGTTGCTTAAGGCCCTCAAAGAAACTCGTCTGACGAGAGGCGGTAAACTCTTGAATGGGGACTGAATGGGAGGGGGGATTTGGGGCGGTCATTGAGCGATTCGGCGCCGAAGCGGGGGCGGGGGATAGGACTCTAAGGTTATAGCTTGCCTTGAATTTGAGCGTAATAGGCCGTAAACCTCCAAAAAACAACCTCAATGGAGGCAAAATTAAGGGAATTTACGGAGGAGACCGTGGCTCGCTCCACATCCCTTTTCCGGTTAACAGTCATCCTTGGGGGTCTAGACCTATTATGGTTAAAGAAAGGGCAAAAATTTCTGACCCTCAGTCACATTCTAGCTCAGTCTTTCCCTGACTCCGCCCCCCGCAACTCTCTAGTTACGTCTAAGCAAAGATGCCTATTTCCCCAGCCTCCTTAGTCGAAGCGGCGCGTTATTTAGAGCGACACGACGAAAGTCAACGAATCAAGAAATTGATTTTTTGCCTTTGCAAGAAGTATTGGGAAAACGACGTTAATGTTCTCAACAGCCAATCCTTTGAAAGCTTGCTCCTTGAGTTGGCCCAAACTCGCCCCAATATAGAGCAATTGACCTTCTCAATGTATAAGTTGGTCAAAACCCTCAATCGACCTAAGGTTTACGCCGGTGTGGCCAAGACCATTTTGGACCAGTTGGGGCCCCTTTACACCGCCCAAGCCGACGAGGAGTTACTGGATATTTCCGCTGGCAAACCCGCCATTGACGTGTCGGCGGTAGAGGCGGACGGTCACATCGACCAACCCACCGGGTTTAATAAAGCCACTCAACTCGAAGCGCCGCCCCCGGAGAAACAGACGGAATTTAACAAAGCCACCCAAATCGAAGCCCAACCCGGCGTTTTGACCCCGGAGGTCATCGCCCGGCAAATCGCCCAGACCCTAGAGCAACACCCGGAACAGGCCCGGATCAAGAAACTTATGTTCGCAGTTAGCCGCGGCGCTTGGGAAAATAATCTAGAAGTGATCGACAACTACGGATTCGCTCGTTTAATTTTGGATCTGCGGCGGGGTTTTCCCACTCGGGGAGATCTGCAAATCGGCTTTGACCAGGTGGTCAACAATATTAATAAGGCTACCTTGTATCTGGCTATCGCGAATTTGATCCTCGCCCAGATGGACGCGCTCTACGAAGATCTGGCGGAGAGTTTGGAAATCGAAGAAAGCGCCGCCAATACCGGCATTGTTAAAAGTTCCCCTCCCCTGCCCTTGGCCCGGATTCCTCGGGGGGAGCACGTGCAAACCTCCATCATTGACTTTAGCGAAACCCAGAAAACGAGCGATCCCCTGCTGACGGTGCTGGGGTCGATTCCGGCGCCGCCTTTGCCTCCGGCTCTCCGGCCGATTAGCAAGGAGTATAATCTTTTTGAACTGCGCCAAGAGATTATGCAAAACACAAATCCTCTGCGGGCGAAAGTATTGCTTTTTTCCATTCTCTTCCACAGTTGGGACGACAACGGTCAGGACTGGGGCTTAATCCGCAGTTACGGCCTCGATGATTTAGTCGAGCAAGTGCTCCTCAGCGGTAAACCCCCCAATGATATCGAATTGAAGCTCTACGCCCAGGCCAAGGAAATGGCTGACCGGGAAGCCTACGTCCAAGCCGCCGGCACTTTGCTCAAGGTGCTTAAACCCCTCCTTTAGCGCCGTTCAATCCCCCTACCTTGCCGCTACCCCATGGAACCCCAAGAATTAATTCAACGCTACCTCGCCGGAGAAACCCTGTTCACGGGCTTAAAGTTGCCGGGCATTAACCTCTCCGGCGCCGATTTAATCGGCATTGTCCTCTCGGAAGCGGATTTACGGAGTGCTAATTTACTCTTCGCCTACCTGAACCGGGCCAATCTCTGCCAAAGCAACCTGGTGAGCGCCAACCTCAGCGGCGCCAGTCTAAATCAAGCGGATCTTTCCGGCTCCGATCTACGGAACGCCAACCTCCACGGCGCCCTCTTGCAGGGAAGCATCCTCCGGGACAGCGATATTACCCTGGCGATTTTACAGGACACGAATTTAATCGGCGCCGATCTGCGGGGGGCGGATTTATCGGGGGCTACGTTGACCGGCGCTTGTCTGCGGGGGGCTAATATGCGTCAGGAGAAAAAAAGCTACTACACCAATTTGCAAGCGGCGATTCTCTCCCGGGCCGACCTCTCCGGCGCCAATATGAAGGGGGTGGATCTGAGTCGGGCGGATTTATCCGGAGCTAATCTCAAGGAAGCCAACCTGCGAGATGGGGATTTGCGCAAGGCGGATCTGAGCAACGCTAACCTACGGGGCGCGTTATTAACGGACGCGGATTTGTCCGGCGCTAAACTGACCGGCGCCAATTTGACTAACGCCAATTTGATGCGGGCGAAATTACCGGGCGCGGAGATGACGGGCGTCAACTGTCAGGGCGCCATTATGACCCATATTTCCCTGAATCGAGCCAATCTCACCGGCGCAAATCTCAGCGGCACCCGCATGAACAGCGCCGATCTCAGTCGAGCCATTTTAACCGGCGCTAGTTTCCGGGAGACGGAATTAATCGAGGCCTTTTTTGCTCGAGCTAACCTGATGAACGCCGATTTTACCAACGCCAATCTGATCCGAGCCGATTTAATGAGCGCAAATATGGCGGGGACGGTCTTTCAGGGCGCCACCATGCCCGATGGGCAAATCCATCGTTAGCGGCTCAGAGATTAGAGCGCCGCTTGGATAGTTTCCCTAGGCCCCTAAACGTCCCAGCCTAGATTACGCACCTTGCCCCCTTCGGCGTTGAGGGGAATGGCTCCCCTGAGGTAAGCTTCCCGGATTTGCTCAAAAATAAACTGGTAAATGGGATTTGCCTGAGCGGAATCGAGAGACTCTCGATCGGGAAGCTCAAAGGCCTGCTCCCAGGGATAGAGGGTGACGCGATAGCCGGCGCCGAAGGATTCTAAGGCGATGGAAACCACCACAATTTCCGACTGTTCTTCCTGGGGATGGCGCGGATCTAGGTATAGGGTCAGCGCCGGATAAAAGTACATTGACCCGGACTCTTCAAAATTAACATGATTCAATTGCACCGGGCAGTCTAGATAGATTTCCAGTCCCGCCACAAACCTTTGGGCAAAATCTCGACAGTCGGCCATGGCGTGTCGGGAGGCGCTGTAGGCTTGGGCGTAGGCTTGACAGAGTTCTTCGTACTTGCTCACGGATTGCAAATATTGGGTTGCCAGATATTTCAGAGACGCTGAATAGACAATGGATTGAGTCCCTTGCCAGCCTTGAGTTTAGCTGTGTGGACACAGTTCAGAGCCCCACAGGACTTGCTCTCGAGAGCCTAGCAAATCTGGAGATCGACGTCAAGGCGCAGAGGCGCGGTCATAGAGAGCCGTCTTACTCCAATGGTTAGCCTCAAGGGCGGGAGGCCTTCTATCGTTGCAAACCGCAACCTAACTATCTCTCAGGATGGAGAATTCCAGCGCCGGGTTTTTGCTCAATTAAAGTTTGTTAAATAAAGATTAAGGCTTCAGGCGCGACTTGCGAAAAGGCGCT
The DNA here is from genome assembly GCA_035285965.1 of Cyanobacteriota bacterium. Taxonomy (GTDB): domain Bacteria; phylum Cyanobacteriota; class Cyanobacteriia; order Cyanobacteriales; family Microcystaceae; genus Synechocystis. Next base: position 5,229 of record JAYKIZ010000030.1, read on the forward strand.
ACGATCAACGCTCCTTCTGGGAGATAAAGAGCCTTGAGGCGTCGGTAGAGCCTCCCCAACCCCATAACCCCCCATTCCCGCGTCCGCCATGATGCCAGCCAACCCGGAGCAAATTGTTCAAAGCCTCAAGTCTAGGGGACTGCGAGTCACGCCCCAACGTTTTGCCGTCTACGCCAATTTGTTGGCCCGGGCCGACCATCCCACGGCGGAGCAAATATTCCTAGACTTAAATCAACAGACGCCCCAGTCCTCCCAAGCCACGGTTTACAGCGCCCTCCAGACCCTGCGGCAGGCCGGTTTAGTTCGAGAAGTGCTCCTGGAAGAGGGGGTTTGCCGCTACGACGCCAAGGTGGAGCCTCATCATCATTTCCGGTGTCGGGGGTGCGGTCAAATTAGCGACATCGCTTGGGAAACCTTTCATTGTTGGGAAACCGCGCCCTTAGCGCCGGGGTTAACCATCGAGAGCTACGAGGTGATTCTGCGGGGTCTCTGCGACGCTTGCGCCGGGGAATCGGAAACGCCGTGAGCGCTGGGGAGTTTAATCTCTTAGCCGATTCGGAGGCGGATCAAAGGCTCTTAAGCCTAGTCCACCCTAGGGATTGGCAAAATCCCCGCCCCCAAAGCCGCTACGACCTAGTCGTCCTGGGCGGGGGAACGGCGGGTTTAGTCGCCGCGGCCGGCGCCGCCGGTTTAGGCGTTGGTTTAAAGGTGGCGCTGGTAGAAAAGGGCCTACTGGGGGGAGATTGCTTAAATTACGGTTGCGTTCCCTCTAAGGCCCTGCTCCGTTCCGCCGCCATTGTGGGGGAAATACGCCGGGCCAGAAGTCTAGGCATTGAGATCCCGGCGTTCAATGTCAATTTTCCAGAAGTCATGGCCCGCCCGCGGCGGATTCGCTCGGAGTTAGCGCCTCTGGATTCCGCCCAGCGCCTCAAGGATCTGGGGGTTGACGTTTTTTTCGGCGCCGCCCAGTTTGCCAGTTTCCGCAGTTTAAGCGTAGCGGGGGAGACGTTAATCTTTAAAAAAGCGATCATCGCCACCGGCGCCAAGGCGGCTATCCCCCCAATTCCCGGTTTAAGAGAAACGGGTTTTCTCACCCACGAAACGGTTTTTTCCCTCACTTGTTTACCCCCGTCTTTAGCGATTATCGGCGCCGGCCCCATCGGTTGCGAACTGGCCCAAGCCTTCGCCCGTCTGGGCATTGAAGTCACCCTTTATCAACGGGGGCCTCGACTGTTACCCAGGGAAGATCCCGAGGCTTCGGCTCTTCTGGAACGGGTTTTTAAGCAAGAAGGGATTCGTCTTTGTTTCAGCGCTCAGATTGACAAGATTAAACACAGCGCCGGGGGTAAGGTTATCCATTGGCAAAACCAGACCCAGACTGTCAAAGAAATTTTAGTGGCCGCCGGGCGAGCGCCGAATTTAGGGACGTTAAACCTAGAAGCGGCCGGAGTCGCCTATACCGCCCAGGGATTGACTGTTAACCCCTATCTGCAAACCAGTCAACCCCACATCTACGGCGCTGGGGACGTTTGTTTAACCGAAAAATTTACTCATTCCGCCGACGCCTCCGCCCGTTTGGCGCTGAAAAACGCCTTTTTCTCCCCCCTAGGTTGGGGTCGGGGTAAATTCAGCGAGATTGTTATTCCCCATGTCACCTATACCGACCCGGAAATCGCCCAAGTGGGAGATTGCTCTCCCCAGTTCCAGAGTCTGACGATTCCTCTTACTCAGGTGGACCGGGCCGCCACGGAGGGAGAGACCCAGGGCTTTATCAAAGTCCATTACCAAAAAGGGGGACGGATTATCGGCGCGA
>JAYKIZ010000031.1:0-4518 GCA_035285965.1 Cyanobacteriota bacterium
GAGCGGGGAATCATTATTATTCAGGAAAGCCAAACCCTAAACGAAGGCGCCGCTAACGCCCTCCTGAAAACCTTGGAAGAGCCGGGTCGGGCGACCTTAATCCTGCTGGCGCCCAGCGTCGAAGCCCTCCTGCCCACCCTTGTGTCCCGGTGTCAACGGATTCCCTTTTACCGCCTTAGCGACGCCGATTTAACCCAAGTTCTCCAACGCCTCGGCCGTCAGGATATTCTCCAGCAAGAAGAACTGTTAACTATCGCCCAGGGCAGTCCGGGGATCGCGCTCGCGGCGGCGGAATACCTCCAAGCCCTACCGGACTCGCTCCGCCAGAGTCTCCTGCAACCGCTCCCCAATCCCCTTGCGGCGCTCAACCTCGCCAAACAGATCGACGGCAACTTAGACGCCGAGCAACAACTCTGGCTGGTGGATTACCTACAAGCCGCCTACTGGCAAAGCCGGCGCTCGGCTCCCCTCCTCCAGCGCCTCGAAAAGACCCGCAAGGCGCTGTTGGCCTATGTCCAACCCCGGTTGGTGTGGGAAAATACCCTACTGGCGCTCTCCGATCTGTCTTGACGTCAAACTTAACATTCGGCGAAGCCTAGACTGAGACTGGAAAAATTGGGGTCGTCAGGGGACGGAGTAGTGATTGTAATGATCTTTACAGCCAACGGGGATCAGGCGGTGTTAGCTTAAACAACATCAGAAACCCCGATAAGACCCCCCTATTCCCATGGCTCAGATTTTAGATCCCCTGCCCGGCGGCGCCCGTAACGCCCTCCTCTGCTGTTACGTCAACGCGACCAGTCATATTCAAATTGCGCGGATTACCAATATCGCCAATTGGTATTTTGAGCGGGTGGTCTTTCCCGGCCAGCGCCTCGTGTTTGAAGCCTACAGCGAGGCCTTGCTGGAAATTCACTCCGGGATGATGGCCAGCGCCATTCTTTCTGACACGATCCCCTGCGACCGTCTCCGTATTAACGACGACGAGGACGAAGAAGAGGAGGAAACGGAATCCGGCAACGGTCAGAGCCATCCCTTGGCGGAACGGGCCGAAGCGCCGAAACCCGCCGCCGTTGTCAGCGCGCCTACGCCCATCGGCGCTTTTTTCCCTCAGAAGGAATCAGTTTTGCTCCCCGTGGGGGTTTAACCCGCCAGCCAATCCTGGGGCTTGAGATAAACCTCCGTTAGCTCGGCTTCAGGACTTCCCGGCGCCGGCTGGTAACCGTACTGCCAACGGACGAGGGGAGGCAGGGACATGAGAATAGACTCGGTGCGGCCGTTGGTTTGCAGACCGAAAATCGTGCCCCGGTCATAGACGAGGTTAAATTCCACATAGCGCCCCCGGCGATAAAGCTGAAATTGGCGCTCTTCCTCGCCGTAGGGGGTTTGCCGTCGTTTCTCCGCGATGGGACCGTAGGCGGGCAGGAAGGCCCGGCCGCAGTTTTGGGCGAATTGAAACAGGTCTTCCCAACCGAGGGAAACTGAATTTTCCAACCCTTGACTATACTGAGCCGCCGGGGAATCCTTTTCCGGCCCCCGGTAGAGAGGCGCCTGGCCGTCCTGATAGTCAAAGAAGATCCCGCCAATCCCCCGGGTCTCCTGACGGTGTTTCAGGTAAAAATATTCGTCGCACCAGCGCTTAAAGACGGGGTAAAAGTCCGGGTGGGACTGGTCGCAAGCGCCTTTGAGGGTTCGGTGAAAATGTTGGGCGTCTTCCCGGAAGGGATAGTAGGGAGTTAAATCGGCGCCGCCCCCAAACCACCAGACGGGCCCGGCTTCAAAATAACGATAATTTAGATGTACGGTGGGAACATAGGGATTACGGGGGTGGAGCACCATAGACGTCCCTGTGGCGTAGAAGCCATGGCCCGCGGCCTCCGGGCGCTGTTTCAGAATCGAAGGCGGCAACTCCTGACCCCAGACCTCGGAGAAATTAACGCCCCCCTGCTCCAACAACTTTCCTTCCCGTAAAACCCGAGAACGACCGCCGCCCCCCTCCGGGCGCTCCCAACTATCTTCCTGAAACTCGCCGCCGCCGTCGAGTTGGGCCAAACCCTGACAAATTTCATCTTGCAGATTCCGCATGAGTTGGCTGACTCGGACTTGGGCGTCGCTGGGGGGAGGGGAAACAGTCATAGATTTTAAGTTATGGCGTTAGGTTAAGAATGGAGAAAACTCAACAAAGGTATCTTAATGTTAAAGCCTGGGGTCAATTCGAGTCCATCTAGATTAGGATGCTGAAGAGGGGTATAAAAAAGAAACGAAAATACCATGAAGGACTCCATCGGGCGCTTAGTTTCCCAGGGGAAAGCCCTCGGCGCCTTTTCCTGTTCCCGCACCTACCGATTGGTCACCACCGCGCCCATTGACCGGCTTTGGGGGCAACTGGCTAATTTAGCAGATTTATCCTGGCACCCGTTACTAGCCAAAACCAATCTGCCTCTGGGTCTGATGCCTAAACCGGGGCTAATTTTCCAAGCCGTCACCCGCCTGACGCCGATCCCCATTCGCCTCTTTGTGGAAAACGCCCGACCAGGGCAATTGCTGAGTTTGCGGCTCGTGAGCTTTCCGGGGTTGGAGCAAAAAATCACTTACCAAATGGAATCCACTCTGTTGGGCACCTATCTCTGTTACTCCGTCACCCTGCGGGGCTGGCTTTCTCCCCTGATTTGGTGGTTGATTAAGCCCTACTCCGACCGGGTGGTGGGCGCCCTGGCCCAGGCGGTGGAGCGCCGGGTCTGACGCTCCCCAAACTGTCAAGTCTAAGGGTTGCGAAAACCTGAAAACCTTTTAGGCTAAAGAAAAAGAAAACGGCTTTTTCCAAAAATAATTAATATGATCTTATCCACTGCGGCGCCGCAGGCTCTAGACGGGATCGATTCTCGGGTGTCTCCCTGGCTGATGGCGCTGTGTTATCCCCTGGGGCGCCGGGTTCTCCTGCCAGCGTATTTCAGTTCTATTGAGATCATCGGTCAGGAGCATTTACCCCGCTCCGGCCCCGCGATTTTAGCGCCGACCCATCGCTCCCGTTGGGACGCTCTCCTTTTAGCCCTAGCGGCGGGACGGGGCGCCACGGGGCGGGATCTGCGTTTTATGGTCACTTCCACAGAAATTCAGGGGTTTCAGGGCTGGTGGGTGCGCCGGTTGGGGGGCTTTCCCGTGGATCTAACTCGACTGGAGTCCCATAGTCTGCGCTACAGCGTGGCGCTCTTATTGGCGGAGGAAATGCTGGTGATTTTCCCTGAGGGCGGCATCCACTATGACCGCCAGGTCCATCCCCTCAAGCGGGGGGTGGCCCGCATCGCTCTAGAAACTGAAGCCAAAAAGCCCGGCGCCGGAACTCAAGTGCTACCCGTCGCGCTCCAATACAGCGATCCCCAGGCCCGGTGGCGCAGTCGAGTCACCGTTAAAATCGGCGCGCCTCTGCGGGCGGCGGACTACGATCCGACCCGTCCGAAGAGCAGCTCTAAAGCCTTAACCGAGGATCTCCAGCGCCGTTTGCAAGCGTTGATGGGGGATCCCGGCGCTGTCGCTCTTGGGAAATGAAACCAGGGCTAGGGGGAGGGGCTATCCAGCTTTCGGCTAAAATACCCGAGTCCCTCTTTTTATCCCTAGCAGAAGGAGACCGCTTCCGTGGAACGCACTTTTATTATGGTCAAGCCCGACGGCGTCCAAAGAAATCTCGTCGGCGAAATTATCCGGCGCTTTGAAAACAAAGGCTTTAAACTGGCGGGTCTGAAACTGATGAGCGTCAGCCAGGAACTGGCGGAACAGCACTACGACTCCCTCAAGGACAAGGCTTTTTTCCCGGGCTTGGTCAAGTTTATTTGCTCCTCCCCCGTGGTGGCCATGGTTTGGGAAGGGGATAACGCGGTCGTCACCTCCCGTCAGATGATCGGCGCCACCAACCCCCACGCCGCAGCGCCGGGCACCATCCGCGGAGATTTTGGCGTCGCGGTGGGCCGGAACTTGATCCACGGCTCCGACGCCATTGAAACCGCCCAACGGGAAATCGCGCTTTGGTTTAGCGAGGCGGAACTGGTGACGTGGGAAACGACGCTGAATCCTTGGTTGTACGAGCTGTAACCGCTCCGATTTTTCTAGGCTCTACTCTCTCTTCCCCCCAAGCGGCGCTGGATACGTTGAGGGGGGAGAGCGGTTTGTTTCCCCAAAACCCCTGTCAGTCAATCAGAACGGAGCCTTAGCCTCTACGATGACCATCTCTCGCACCATTTGCCTCGGCTTTTTATTGGTAATCGCCCTTGGCACAGGACTCCTGATGATGCCCTTTGCCACGACCGAGGGAACTTGGGGCAGTTTTTTGGTGGCGCTGTTCACTTCCACTTCCGCTGTTTGCGTCACGGGCTTAAGCGTAGTTGACCCTAATACTTATTTTTCTTTTTGGGGAGAGTTAATCCTCCTGCTGTTAGTCCAGGTGGGCGGCTTGGGCTACATGACCGTTACGACTTTTTTGATGCTCCTCCTTGGCCGCAAGTTTGACCTCCAACAGCGCTTCGC
>JAYKIZ010000032.1:0-2607 GCA_035285965.1 Cyanobacteriota bacterium
AGGAGCGCCTCCTGAAGCGGGTGACCCCGGCCCAGGCTCCGCTACAAATGCGGGACATCAACGCCTTCGAGCGCCAACTGGTGGAAGACGGAGCGGCGCTGGCTAAGTTTTGGATACATCTGAGCCGTAAGGAACTGAAAAAACGCCTCAAGGACTACGAAGCCGACGACCTAGAATCTTGGCGGGTGCGGCCGGAGGACTGGCAACAGGAGAAAAATTATAAGGAATACTGCGCCCTCACAGAAGAGATGCTGACCTACACCAGCACGGGCCACGGCCCCTGGACCCTCGTGGAAGGGGATTGCGAGCGCTGGGCCCGGGTGAAGGTGCTCTCCCAACTGGTGGCGGTGATTGTGCAGGCGCTGGATCGGCGTAAAATTACCCCGGCGCCGGTGGTGAGCCAACCCCAAACAGCCCTGCTCCCCACGGAGCCTAATTTTCTCGACGCCGTGGATCTGAATCTGAGCTTAAGCAAAGAGGATTACCGCCAGCAACTCCGGGATGAACAAATCGCGCTCCGGCGCCTACAGGCGGAGCTTTTCCAGCAACAAATCCCGGTTATCGCCCTCTTTGAAGGCTGGGACGCCGCGGGGAAAGGCGGCGCCATTAAACGGCTGACGGACACCCTCGATCCCCGCAGTTACCGGGTCAACGCCTTCGCGGCGCCGACGCCGGAGGAGGCCCGCTACCATTACCTCTGGCGCTTTTGGCGCAAAATCCCCGAGGGGGGACGCATCGGCATCTTTGACCGCAGTTGGTACGGCCGGGTGATGGTGGAGCGGGTTGAGGGCTTCGCCTCGGAAATGGAATGGCGCCGGGCCTACCAGGAAATTAACGAGTTTGAGGCCCAACTGACCACCAGCGGCTATGTGGTAGTGAAGTTTTTCCTCCATATCAGCCCGGAGGAACAGTTACGGCGCTTTGAGGAACGGGCCCAGGATGGCTTTAAACAATATAAACTAACGGATGAGGACTGGCGCAATCGGGAGAAATGCCCCCTCTACGCCGTGGCCATTAACCAGATGATCGCCCGCACCAGCGCCCCGGCGGCGCCCTGGAATGTGATTCCCGCCAACGATAAATATTACGCTCGGGTGGCGGTAATCCAGGCGGTGGTCAAGGCCATTCAAGTGGAACTGCGACGGCGCTCTCACTCTTCGGGTCTCAAGGGTTAGCTCCCGATTTCTATCTGAGTTCAAGCCGAGTCTCCCTTTTCAGTAACCATGAGCCAAAGTGCTTTTTATTTTCCCGGCGCTGACCAAGCCATTGACCGGAGTCAACCCCATACTTTCCTAGTCCAGGTCAAATCAGAATTTAGAGAGGAACAAAACCATGCGTTATTTCCTATCCACTCGTTTGGCCGGCGCCGCTTTGGAAGAGTAGGAAACCTGGGGGAAACTTGCTAGACGCGCCGGATTTGGAGGCGGATTTTTTCAGGCCCGGCGCCGCCAGTTTGGCGGAAATCAGTTCAATGGTTTGCATCTGTTGGGTCTGGGGTTAGGTCGTTTAAAGCTATGGTAACGGCCGGCGCCGCCTGACGGGGTGGTCAGGCGCTCGATGTCAAGTTCCAGCTTGATATTATGATTAGGGTTTTGGACGGCGCCGCCTCGGCGCAATGGACGTTAACACCCGTTACCGTAAGGAAAGAGGTTACCCAAGCCAAAGAAGGTTAAACCCATGACTACCGAGAACGACCGCCTTGACCGAATTGAGCGAATTCTGGAAGCGACCCTTACCCTCGCTCAACAGTTCCGTCAAGATTTAATACAGACTGACCAAATGACAAAACGGAACGCCGCCGCCATTGCCCGTTTAGAGGAGAAAGTGAATCAATTTGTGGAACAGTCTATCCAGGATAGGGAAACGGTAACCTCTGAATTTCGGGGATTACGTCTAGAAATGCAACGGCTAATCGAGTTAACCCTAGGGCAGAGCGACTAATTTTTCTCCAGAAAATCTTGGAAGCGCCGGCGCCGGTCTGGCTGTGTCGGAGATGTTCACCACCCCGCCCCTACAAAGAAGGGGAATTTATGGCGGCATAAGTCACTGGCGACTCTCTACCAGAAATGAACGGATTAGATCTTTTTCCTTTGGGTCGCTTTCTCATAGGCGGCGTCGTGTTCGGCGAAACTCAAGATTAATACCCGTCTCGGCGCCGGTTTTTCATAGATGCGGTAAACAAGGCGGTAACTGATTTGACCCCAATCAATTTCCAAGGCTCGATAGCCTCGTAATTGACCCGCGAGACTATGGTTGGGAATGCCTTTGGTCTGAATAGGATCAAGGGCTAAGACTTTTTCGTATTGAGTCAGATTGTCCTGTAGCTGAATCGGTAACTCGCCTAAATCTTCTCGGTTGAGTTGCCTATGCCGTTGGACTTGATAACGCTTTGTAACCATTTTTGTCTAACCAAGCTTCTAGAGCGTTTTCATCGATTGGGTCGTCAATCTCAACCACCGTGATCCATTGACTGGGATCGTCAATATCTGGGATACGCTCCAGCGCCCGTTCTTCGGCGGATTTTTTCGGGGCCGGCGCCGGGTATTTGCCGAGTAAAAATTCGACAAAGTCAAGCACCTGGGCTTGATGCTCGGGGGACAGCGCCGC
>JAYKIZ010000033.1:0-5219 GCA_035285965.1 Cyanobacteriota bacterium
CAGTAAACTCAAGTTGCCATAAGCCTCGCCGCGTTCTTAGAGAGCGGGCGAACCCCATCACTCCAGCGCCGAGAGGACTCTATGCCGACCACCGCCCCAGCCGAACCGTCCGTAACGGACTCCATCCGTCAACAGATTCAGGAAAAAGCGGAGCCAATCAACCGCAATCTGGAAAACCGTTATCGAGGGGTGTTGGAGGATTCCGAGCTTCAGGAAAAAATCAATATCCAACAATCCCAAAAACTCTTGCAACGATTTGAGGAAAGCGGCGCTCTAGACGGCGGCCTGCCGGAGGCGAGTCAATTGAAACTGCCTAAAATCTTCTCCACGGTGGGCGCCGCCGATTCCGAGACCTTCGGCGCCTGGGAGCCGTATTTACCCATCGCCGGCGGGACGGCGGCGCTGGCGCTCCTGGTGGGTTTCCACTATTGGGGCCTTTATCGAGCGCTCTACCAAAAGATTTGCGGAGAGCGGGGGCTTTATCACCGTTTCCTCATGGCCATCGGTAAAGCCAAACCCGACGTTTCCCCCAGCGACGTTTTTCTCCATGACCAAGCGTTGGAAAAATTGCGCTGGATCGCCAACGCCGCCCAGGACATTGATAATAAAAAGTTTAGCCAAGCAGAATTTTTGGTCTACGCCAGACTGCGCCTGTGCTTTGAGCGGGAAGCGCCGGGGTACGAAGGCTTGGCGCCTTTTAAGGATTGTTTTCACGCCCTCTTCGGCGCCTATGCGGTTTACCAGACCTTGCACCAAATCGAACACGCCTGCCAAGGCTCTAAGCAACAGGAATTCTATCAGTTTGCCCACCGTCAATTGGCCGGGGAAGAAGCGACGGAAACCCTCGACGCCGTCCTTCAAAGAAAATTAATCGAACTCCTACCCCAAGTTCAAACCGAAGCCGGCCGCCAGCGCCTAGAAGATTACGGGAGCTGTTTGACCCGTCTCCTCAAAACCCCGAATCCGCCGGAGCCGCTCCCGTCGACCCTAAGCTTATTTAACCGACTCCAGACCCGCTCCGATTATGGCGGCGCCTTGCAAAACCTGAGTCAAAAAATCGCCCGACTAGGAGAAGAGACCACTGCGACGATAGAAACATTTATTCTGGCCGCAATGGAGGACTACGACGATCTAGAGCGCATTGGCGATTTAATCGGTTTGCCCGACCCCTACCGCAGTCCCGACATCTACGGCAAGCTCTTGCAGGATCTGACCCTCTCCCGGCGCTATCAGGGCGCCTTTGTCCAGTTTCAAACCCTTCTAGATATCCTGCGGCAATGGACTGGCCCCTACCAAAACCTGCGACGCATTCGTCAGGCTCATCCTCCCGAAAAGTTTCGACAGCCCTCTTCCTTTTTGGGGGAAATTCCGGGTTTTGCCCTCGCCCGCCGCTATCAACAATCCCTAACGGATCAGAAGACCAATTATCAGTTCATCGATTTTGGGGAAGAAGAACAGGAAACGGCCGGCGCTGTTTTCTCCAGCCCCTAGGCGCTTAGGGGGCTATAATAGGGCTTTATTTCTTAAAACACTGTCGGTTGGCCCCGTCCATCGCCCCTAAGCCCTCGATCCATGCAAAAAATTCTTTACCTCTTTGGAGAATTAAGCGATGACGACCTCGATTGGATTATCGCCAACGGCGCTATTGAAAAAATTCCCCCCGCCACGGCGCTGATTAAGGAAGGGGAGACCACCGATTTTTTATATATCGTTCTGGAAGGAAGCTTAGTGGTTTCGGTAACTGTCGAGGGCGGCACCAAAGAGGTCACGACCCTAGGGAACGGCGAGATTTTTGGAGAAATGTCCTTTGTGGACAACCGTCCTCCTTCCGCCACGGTGGAGACTTTGAGCGAGTCTTTAGTGCTCTCCCTCTCCCGCCCCACCCTCGGCGCTCATCTCTCGGACGATATTGGCTTCGCTTCCCGTTTTTATCGGGCTATCGCTTTATTTTTATCTAGTCGTCTGCGGATTACTCTGTCGGAATTGGAGTTGGGCGAAACAGAATTAAACTCAGAGTTAGAACTCTCTCCGGTCTTGCTCAATAATTTGCCCCTAGCTCAGGCTCGTTATGATTGGCTCCTGCGGCGAGTCAAAAACGCGGTGCTTCTCAATCCCGCCACAGTTTAACGATTCGCGATTCATTTCAAATCCAGCAATCCCTGCTCTTTGAGTTTGGGATTAAAGCGAGCTTCCCCTTGAAAGCCCCTCGCCCTCAGCGCCGCTAGACAATCTTCCTCTAGACGCCGGGCGGCGGTTTTTAGTAACTTCGCCTGTTGAGATTCCTCCGCCTGAGCCAGCTCCAGGCGCTCGACTTCGCTGAGATGGGGACGGACGTCTAGGGGTTGAGTCCAGGCTCCGTCTTCCTGAAGTAGGGGATTTTCTTCCCGCCAGATCTGGGCGATCCGCTCCAAATCCTCCCGGCGGGGGCGGTCGACGCAGTGGGCCTTAATTCCCTGACAAGCGCCGGGTTGGCGAAGGAGGTGTTGCAATAAACTGGCGCCGAGGTTGCGAGAATAGCCGACGTATCGCAGGGCAGAAGACTCGTCAAAAATGGCGTAAACGGCGATTCGCCCCTGCCATTGGGGGTCGATCAAACCCGCCTCCGTCAGATAGGGCCAGAGGGGTAAATCCGCTAAGGGGGGGACGGTGCTCATGGGTTCGCTCCTAGGGGCCCGCCAAAATGGCGGCTTCAATATCCTCCCGACTGAGGGAGTACTTAAAACTGCGACTGACGGTCTGGGTCTCGGGGAAGTAGCAAACCACCACTTCCTCCGTTTCCAGGTAAAGCTGGGCGCTCCAGTCCCGGCCGTCTAGACGCCAGCCGTGGGCGGGTTCCTGAAGGCGCCGGCCGCCTAAACCGGTCAGCCAGGCTTCGATTTGGGGCAGGGGGTGATTATAGAGAGGAGTTTGGGCGGGAGGTAGGGCCATGGCTCGGGCGAACTTAAGAGGATTTAAGGATTGATTATAGGTCTGCTCTAACCCAGAGCGGCGCCGGACTGCAAAAGCCAAAAGCCCGCAAAGGCCTCGGTCTCTGGGCTGGTCTGGAGGGCGAGAAAATGAACGCCCTGGCTTTTTTCTTTGGCGCTCTCAAAATCCCTAGCTTCCTTTAGAGTCGCCTCGTCCGTTAAATTGGCTAGAATCCAACGCTCGCTAGCGCCGGTTTCGAGGGAGAGAAAAGGACGGGGTTCCGTTTCCAGCGCCAAATAGCCCAACTCCAGCCCCGATAACCAGGCGGCTAAGGCCAACGCCCGACGGGAAAAAAGAATTAAGCCTGGAATTTTGGTTTCCGGCGCTAGACCCCGACCAAAGAGGGGCAGGGTTTCCCCAAAGCCAATCTCCCACTCCGGCCAATCCGCGAAGGCGCCTAGCTCCAAACTGACCAGCGCCCAACGGTCGCCCCTATCCCCCCGCGCGGCGTCGGGCAACTCCACGGCGCTCAATTCTGGGTACTGGACGGCGCCGGCTTGGGCGAGTTGGGGATCATAGCCCGCCTGCTGGGGATAAAAGTCCTTGAGTCTCTCTTGGAGCCAGCGTTCTAATTCATAAGTCCGCCGACTGGGGACGGCCACCAGGCCCGCGTCCTCGCAGGCCTTGGCGATCATATTGTTCATCTGACGGCGAAAAAACCGCACCTTCTGGGGCCGTTGTCCCGATTGAGCCAGGGCTTCTTCCAGCGCCTGCTTGAGCCAGAGAGAATTGACGGAACTACTGGGGCAAAATTGGCTGTAGCGAAAGAGCGCCTCGTCTTTGGGTTCCAGGGATTGGGGCGTTTCGCAGATCAGGGCCTCCCAGACTTTCTTTTGCTGGTCGTCGAGGAGGGGACGGGAATAAAAATCAAGTTCCCAGATAGTGGCCATGCGGTAAGGAATCGGCAATGATTGAGCATCCCTTATCATAGGCTAACATTCGCCTTCGGCTTGCCGCTCCCTGAGCGTAGCCGAAGGGAGCGGGGTCTTCCCTAAATCTCCCCAGAGTCGCTAATCTGAATAGGAACCTTGGTTTTACCGCTCTGGGAGCCGAGACCTTCCAGCCGTTTTAGGAGTTCTAACCCATCGATTACCGCTCCGAAGACCACGTGCTTGCCGTCGAGCCATTCCGTGGGGGCGAAGGTGATAAAAAATTGGGAGCCGTTGGTGTTGGGGCCGGCGTTAGCCATGGACAGGAGGCCGGGGCGGTCGTGTTTTTTCTCAAAATTCTCGTCCGCAAACTTAGCGCCGTAGATGGATTCGCCGCCGGTGCCGTTGCCGCGGGTAAAATCTCCCCCCTGGGCCATAAAGCCGGGGATAACGCGATGAAAGATAGAGCCTTTATAGTGGAGCGCCTTACCGGCCTGGCCCACGCCCTTTTCCCCGGTGCAGAGCGCCCGGAAATTCTCCGCCGTAATGGGGGTGACTTCGTCAAATAATTCCATGACAATCCGCCCGGCGGGTTTGCCGTCAATGGCGATGTCAAAATAAACTTGGCTCATGCTGTTCGCGCTCTTACAGGTAGTCAAAACACTGTGATTATACAGGCTGAGTCTCCCCCTCGGCGCTGTCCGCGACCCTCCAGTTGGAGCCTAGGGGCATCGTCTTTATCAATTTTGATCAACGTTTTCGCTATCAATGGGTAAATCAGAGTTGGGACAATCGGGAGAAAATTTAGTGGCGGAGTGGTTAAGCGCCCAAGGCTGGCGGATTCTACACCGGCGCTGGCGGTGGCGCCTAGGGGAAATCGACCTCATCGCCCAGCAGGTTAACCCCGCCCTTTTAGCCTTTATCGAAGTTAAAACTCGGGGTTCGGGAAACTGGGATCTAGGGGGCGCCTTGGCGGTGACTCGGACTAAACAACGGAAAATTATTCTCACGGCCCAGCATTTCCTCAACGCCCATCCCCATCTGGCGGAATGGCCCTGTCGTTTTGACGTGGCGTTGGTGAAAACCGGCAGAGAGGGTCTCAGCTTGGGGGAGTATTTACCCGGCGCTTTTGAAGGCGAGGAGCTTTAGCTAAACAAAATGAACGATGACGCATTGGCCCAAGGAATTGCGGAATTTAATCGGGGGGACTTTTACGCCTGCCACGACACGTTGGAAGCGATTTGGATGCAAGCGCCGCCGGGGGAGAAGAATTTTTATCAGGGGATTTTACAAATCGCGGTGGGCTGTTACCATCTCCAGAACGGCAACCAGCGGGGCGCCGCGATTCTTCTGGGGGAAGGGATTCGTCGTCTCGGCGCTTTT
>JAYKIZ010000034.1:0-2766 GCA_035285965.1 Cyanobacteriota bacterium
TTCCCCCTAGTCGGGATACCAGAACATGCCCTTGATGCCTTCCGGGTCGAGGACAAAACCAAGGCGCCGGTAAAAGTTAACCACCTGGGGATCGGCGAACAGGGTGATGTTGCTAATGTCGGCGTTCCGCAGTTTGCGGATCATATATTCCATCAGCGCCTTCCCCAGCCCCTTATTTTGCAAACTGGGGTGGATCACCACATCCCAGACCGTGGCGTTAAAGGCGTGGTCCGAAGTCGCGCGGGCGAAGCCCATCAACCGGCGCCGGTTGCCCCGCAGTTCCCAGAGGGTGACGACCAAAAAACTATGCTCAATGGCCTTCTTCACCTTACGAATGGGGCGCCGAGCCCAGCCCACCGCGTCGCAGAGTTCTTCCAGTTCGTAGAGATCGATGTCCCGTTCGGCGCTAAAGAAAAGGCGACTGTTGCCATTGCGCCCCATCGGCAGTTCCACTTCTTCCGCGTTATTGGGCAAACCGGGGGGAAGGGTCACCGGATCGGGCGTAAAGAGACGTTTCCAAAAAACCATGCCGTTGGGCGCCGAGGGGAAAAGAGGTGAGGGAGAAAAGGCTTGTCGTTACTCTCAGTATAAGGGTCAATCCGCCCCCTCAATAGCTTAAGGAGCGGGGGCGAGAATTTGGGTCAGGTCGGGACGCGCTTATTTGCCCTCATCCCCCGGCCCCTTCTCCCACTCTGGGAGAAGGGGAGCTAGAAACCCTTAGCGAACGCTTGCAGATCTGTGAATACCGCGACAAAAGCAGTTTTGATCTAACTGATATCTGATAACTGGTATCTGATATCTGTCAAAGCGCGCTAGAGTCTAAACTCTCGGCGGCGCCGGGGCTGAGGGGCAGATGGAGACCGCACTCCTGTTTTAAGCCGTGGAAGCGGGTGTCCCGTTCATCTTCGTCTCCCGCGGATAGAGGGCGGCTGGAGTGCCAATCTCCCACGGTGACGTAGCCCTGATCAAAGAAGGGATGGTAGGGCAGGTCGTAGGCGGTTAAATACTGGTAAATGTCCTTGGCGCTCCATTCGAGAATGGGCAAAATTTTGTAATAGTCGCCCTGTCGAAGGAGGGGCTGGAGGGTCTGGCGGTGGTCGGTCTGATCCCGGCGCAGTCCCGCGATCCAAGCCGTGGCGCCTAATTCCGTTAGAGCCCTCTGCATTGGCTCCACCTTGCGAATTTGGTCGTAGCGGTTGAGGGAGTCTAAATCGGGATTTTGCCAGAGGGGGCCGTAGAGCGCCTCCATGCGGGCGGGGCTGAGGGGCGATTGATAGACCTTGAGGTTAAGACCTAGGCGCCGGGTCAATTCCTCGGCGAAGCGGTAGGTTTCCGCCGGCAGATAACCCGTATCCACCCAAATGACGGGAATATCCGGCGCGATCTGAGTGACCAGATGGAGCGTCACCGCCGCTTGAATGCCAAAACTGGTGCTCATCACCAAACCGGCGCCGAAGGTCTGAACGGCCCAACGCACCCGACTCTGGGCGTCGGCTTGGCTTAATTGGGGCAAAAGCTGGTCAAAATCGAGGGTAATCCCTGGGATTGAAGAAAGGGTCGGGGGAAAAGCCATTAAAGCGCGGGAAGCGGAGGACAAGAAGGACAGGAAAGTTTTTCTATCTTACAACCCCCGCCGGAGAGAATACCTCGGCGCCGGAGCGGAGTCTTGACTATGGTAAGATGGGGTTTCCCTGGGACTCTCAAAAAGTTTTTAGTACTATATTTATCCCACCCGAATTTAGAGGAGAACAATGATCCAGCGATTTGTACTGACGGCGCTCGCCGCTGTCCTTATTCTGTGGCAAGTGGCCGCGGGGTCGGCCCAGGCTGTGGAACTGACCGAATCCACCTTGACTGTGCCCTTCGACGGCGCCGGTAAAACCGCCACCCTTTCCTCCCAGGAATTTGCCCGGGGTCAGAAAATTTTTGTGGACACCTGCACTCAATGTCACTTACAGGGCAAAACCAAAACCAATAATAACGTTAGCCTCGGCCTAGAAGATCTCTCCAAAGCCGAGCCGCCCCGCAATAACTTGGCGGCTATTGTCGATTACCTGAAAAATCCCACCAGCTACGACGGGGAAGACGACTATTCCGAACTGCACCCCAACGTCGGTCGTCCCGACATCTATCCCGAGATGCGGAATTTAACCGAGGACGACCTCTACGACGTGGCGGGCTACACCTTGATCGCGCCGAAACTGGACGAGCGCTGGGGCGGCACCATCTACTTCTAGAGAGTCAAGCGCCTTTTTTTGTCCCCAGTTTCAACTCCCCCCGGCGGGGAGTTTTTTTATTTCTTCAGATCCCGGGCCATTTTACGGAAAGAATCTAAATTACTATCGCCGCTCCGGCGCTGGGTTTTCGGCCCTTCGATGGCGGCGCTTTCCGGGGTCGGCGCCGGTAGAGAAACGTTCGTCGCTTCCGGTTGTCCGTTTTCCTTCAGTTTCCGTTTCTCTAAAGAAGAGACCTGTTGCACCACTTCCGCCCCCTCCCCTTTTAGGGTTTTGGGGAAACTGCGCTTGATGGTAATGGGTTTACGCATAAACTCCGCGTCCCCCAAGCTTTGCGCCGCGTCGGGATCAAGGAAAAAGGCTTCTTTTTTTTCCGTCCGTTCCGCGGGAGAGTCCGTTTCGTCCACATATTTGGTGCGACCGCCAAAAAGCCCAAAAAGTCCTGCCATGATTGTTCCTGAACCAAGTGGTGTAAAGTTTTGTTAAATTTTAACAAGTTTTGTAACGAAATTTCCTAGGGCGGGCAGAGTTG
>JAYKIZ010000035.1:0-5978 GCA_035285965.1 Cyanobacteriota bacterium
ACTTGATTTAAGGTCGGCGCTAGGGTGGCCATCCACTGATCCACATCCTCTAGGGTGCCCCGG
Organism: Cyanobacteriota bacterium; assembly: GCA_035285965.1. GTDB lineage: Bacteria > Cyanobacteriota > Cyanobacteriia > Cyanobacteriales > Microcystaceae > Synechocystis. The sequence goes on from JAYKIZ010000035.1 coordinate 64, forward strand.
AGCAGTTGGTAGGCGGAGGGAATATAAAGGTTGAGGAGGGGATATTTTTCCTGGGGCGCGTAAATCTGGGCCACCCCCTCCACTAGGGTTAAACAGCGCCGCCCAAAGACGGGCCAATCCTCCCAGAGGGGTTGATCTTCCCGAGCTTCCGTCAACACGGTTTGCAGTAAAGCCTCCACCTGGGGCAATTTTTCCGACGCCTGGGGACTCGCCGTTCCTAGCCCCGCCGACAAGCTAAAATCCTCGCCTCCGGCGCTTAAGATGGGAGACGGCGCCGTCCATTTCGCCAACAACCAGCGCCAAGCCACAAAGAGCAGGGTAAACACCGCCCAGAGCCAACTCAGGCCCCAGCGGTGAATCTGCCAACCGGCGGCGCCGAGCAAAAATCCGAGAACTACGATCAGGGGCGTCAGCAGAACAGTCCATTGCAGACGACTGAGGCGGGGAGCAAGCATAGGTAGACCAGGGAGAAAGAGGGGACGGCGCTCCCCCCATTTTGCTAGATTTTAATTCCGCCCTTCCTTTCCATCCCCATGACCTCTCCCCGGCAAGTCGCTTTTCAGGTGTTGCGGGACTTAGACCGCCGGGATACCTACCCGGATCTGGCCCTAGACCGAGCGTTGCAAAAAACGGCGCTGTCGCCCCATGACCGGGGTTTAGCCACAGAGTTGGTCTATGGCGTCGTTCGACGGCAACGCACCCTCGACGCCCTGATTAGCCAATTTAGCCAACGCCCCAACTCCCAACAACCCCCGGCGCTCCGGCGCTTGCTCCAGTTAGGGCTGTACCAACTGCGTTATTTAGACCAGGTTCCCCCCTCGGCGGCGGTGAATACTTCAGTGGATTTAGCCAAGGAAAACGGTTTAGGGGGTTTGGGTAAAGTGGTGAATGGGATTTTGCGGGCCTATTTACGTCAGGCCGAAGGAGGGCAAGATCCCCTGATGCTCCCGGAGGATCCGGCCCGGCGCCTCGGGGTGGAGGAGAGTTTTCCCGATTGGATTGTGGATCTCTTTCTGGAACGCTGGGGCTATGACCGGGCCCGGGAACTTTGCCAAGCCTTTAACCAAACGCCGCCCCTCGATCTACGGATTAACCCCCTTAAAACCAGTCGGGAGGCGCTTCAAACCCAGTTCGCCGAAGCCGGTATTGAGAGTCATCCTTTGCCGGGTTTACCCCAAGCGCTCCGCCTGCCGGGGCGGGGTAGTATTCGTCAACTGCCCGGTTTTCAGGAGGGACTCTGGACGGTGCAATCGGCGCCGGCCCAGTGGGTCAGCCATTGCCTCGACCCCCAGCCGGGGGAAACCCTAGGGGATGCCTGCGCGGCGCCGGGGGGAAAAACCACCCATTTGGCGGAACTCCTGGGGGATCAAGGCCGGATTTTAGCTCTAGACCCTACCCCTTCCCGCCTCAAAAAACTCCAGCAAACCCAACGCCGTCTGGGATTAACCAGTATTCAGCCTGAAAGCGCCGACGCTCAAACCTTTACGCCCCCTTGGCCCCTAGACCGGGTTTTAGTGGACGTTCCCTGCTCCGGTCTGGGCACCCTCCACCGCAATCCCGACCTCCGCTGGCGTCCCATCCCGGCCCAGCTCCCCGAGTTGCTCGCCCTCCAATCGGCGCTGTTGAGCCAAGCCGCAACCTGGGTGAAACCGGGGGGCGTTTTGGTTTACGCCACCTGTACGCTCAACCCCGAGGAAAATCAGGCCCAGATCCAGACTTTTCTAAACGCCCATCCTCAGTGGCGTTTAATTCCCCTAACAGCGCCGGATTCCCAAGAAACTCAAGAAACCTTAACCTGTTGGCCCGACGCCTGGTGGGGGGACGGCTTTTTTATCGCCAAGCTTCAACAATCCTGAAGAATTGGGGAACGCTCCTTTCATAATCTTCTCATAATCTCTCGGCGCCGTGTTAAAGTGGGAATTATGAAAAAAATATGAGAATTGGCGGCATGGAGCGACGGGACAGGCGGATTTTCCTTTTAGGGGTCTTAACCGTATTGGGTTTAGGGGCCTGCCGAGCGCCGTCGGCGGACAACGCCGAAGCTAAAGCTCAAGTGTTGACGACCTTCACCGTCCTAGCCGATATGGCCCAGACCGTGGCGGGGGAGAGCTTAACCGTCCAGTCTTTAGTCAAACCCGGCGCTGAAATTCACAGCTATGAACCCACGCCCCAGGATCTGGAACGGGGACAAAGCGCCCAGTTAATTCTGGATAACGGTTTAAATCTAGAGCGTTGGGCCGAGCGTTTTTACCAAAATCTCCCCCAGGCGCCCCGGGTCACCCTGAGCCAAGGGGTTCAACCCCTCCCCATCGCCAGCGACGCCTACGCCGGGAAACCCAATCCCCACGCCTGGATGTCTCCCCAAAACGCGCTGATTTATGTGGACAACATCCGCCGGGCCTTAAGCCAACTTGACCCCGCCAACGCCAAAACTTACGAAAAAAACGCCGGAGTCTATCAAAACCAAATCCGCGCCCTCGATCAACGCCTGCGGCAAGCTATCGCTCAGATTCCCCCCGAGAAACGCTATTTGGTCAGTTGCGAAGGCGCTTTTTCCTATCTGGCTCGGGATTACGGCTTGCAAGAAATTTATCTCTGGCCCGTTAACGCCGAACGTCAAGCCTCCCCCCAACAAACGGCCCGGGTGATTGAAGCGGTTAGAGCCAAACAAATCCCGGCGGTCTTCTGCGAAAGCACCGTCAACGATCAAACCCAGCGTCAGGTGGCTCGGGAAAGCGGCGCTCGCTACGGCGGGGTTTTCTACGTGGATTCCCTCTCCCCCCCCGACGGCCCGGCGCCGACCTATCTTCAACTACTTGAACACAACGTCAACACCCTGATCCAAGGACTCGCCCCATGATTCCCAGTCTCTCCCTCCGAGATCTGACCGTCGCCTACCGCGGGCAAATCGCCCTCCAGGTCGGCGCCTTAACCCTGCCCCAGGGAGTCCTCTGCGGTTTGGCGGGGATGAACGGCGCCGGTAAATCTACCCTCTTTAAGGCCCTGATGGGCTTTGTTCGCCCCCGCTCTGGGGAAATTGAGATCTACGGCCGCCGGATTACCTTAGCTCAGAAACAACAGTTAATCGCCTATATGCCCCAAACAGAAGCGGTGGATTGGCAGTTTCCCGTCACGGTAGAGGAGGTGGTCATGATGGGGCGCTACGGGCGTCTCAATTGGTTGCGGCGCCCCCGGCCCCAGGACAGGGAAATCGTCCGTCAAAGTTTAGAACAGGTGGAGCTTTGGCCCTATCGAGAGCGCCAGATTGGGGAACTCTCCGGGGGACAAAAAAAACGGGTTTTCCTCGCTCGGGCGCTGGCTCAAATCACGGCCCTCGACTCGTGTCCAAAACCAGCGTTACTGTTACTGGACGAACCCTTTAGCGGCGTGGATATTCGCACGGAAAAAATGATGATTCAGCGCCTCTTAACTCTCCAAAAAGAGGGGCATACAATTTTAATTTCCACCCATAATCTCGACTCCATTAAAACCTTTTGCGATCAGGTGATTTTGATTAATCGCACCCTCCTGGCTTACGGAGAAACCAGCGCCGTTTTTACCCCGGAGAACCTACAACGGGCCTTTGAGCACCCCGAGCGCCGGGACTCTCCCCAGTCTTGGTTAAGCCTAGAACGGGAGAGCCTGTCATGGAGTTAGGCGCTTGGCTTTGGGCGCCTCTGCAACACGCCTTTATGCTCAAGGCCCTAGGTATTAGCGCTTTGGTGGGAACGGTTTGCGCGGCGCTCTCCTGTTTTTTAATTCTCAAGGGCTGGGCGCTGATGGGGGACGCGGTCTCCCATGCGGTTTTACCCGGCGTGGTCTTGGCCTACGCTTTAAATTTGCCCCTGGCCCTCGGCGCTTTTATCTTTGGCTTACTATCGGTTTGGTTAATTGGCTTTATTGAATCCCAAAGTCGGGTTAAGGAAGACACGGTCATTGGCATTGTCTTTACCGGCTTTTTTGCCCTGGGCTTAATCTTAGTGTCTAAAATTCGTAGTTCCCTGGATTTAACCCATATTTTATTTGGCAATGTTTTAGGAATTTCCCAGGCAGATCTGATCCAAACCGGCTTGATCAGCGTTATCACCCTAACGGCGCTTTTTTTACTTCGTAAGGATTTATTGCTTTTTTGTTTTGACCCCATCCAAGCTCGCTCTCTCGGCTTAAATACCCAGTTTTTATACTACGCTCTCCTCTCTCTCCTCTCCCTGACCGCCGTGGCGGGTTTGCAGACCGTGGGCATTATTCTGGTGGTCGCCATGCTGATTACTCCCGGCGCTACGGCTTACCTCCTCTGCGACCGCTTTGACCAGATGCTCGCCGTCGCCGTGGCTTCCGGTGTCCTCTCCAGCGCCGGGGGAGCCTACCTTAGCTATCATTTGGACGGCTCTACCGGGGGCTGTATTGTGCTCCTGCAAACTCTCTTCTTTTTAATCGCCCTGATCTTTGCTCCGAAACACGGCCTGCTCGTTCGTTGGCGCTCTCGGCGCTAGGTAGAAATTATAAACTCAAGAAAAACTTACTAAAAGTGCCGGTCTGGCTATATTGCGTCGGGTTAAGGACGGCGCCCTCGGCGCTATAGATTAAGTTTACAGAGCCTTATGTTTAGTCGAATAAACTACTTTTGGTAATGAAATCGACAAGAAATAACAATTAATTCTTCCTCTAATATAGCGGTCACATCTGGATTGTAAGTTGCCCTCCGCCAAAAGTCTTTACCCATAAGGGTTCCGGGACTTAGAATTTTACAAATCATTTACGACTGCTATATATTAGCTTCATAAAAATTAACATTTGTGTTCAATACAGGCTAAGCGCCTATGAGATGAAAGAACTACAGGAAAAGCCGGTTAACCGCCAAGCGGTGCCGGTGAATTACGAATATACGGTCAATTTACCAGAGTTCTTGACCCAGTTGGCTCTATCTGTCTTCATTTCTACCTACCAGCGCCGCTTCCGGGCTATCAGTTCCAGACCCTCGGGATCATGGGAGAGTTTTATACCTACGACGCCCAGGCGCTGTAGGGAATTGTAGTAAACTTTGATCTTTATCCATAAACTAGCGCCGTATTCTAGGAAGCGCCGAGATCATGACCATTGCTTTCCCCGAATTTGCCGACAACCAAGAGAACCGCTGTCCCGTTGCCCTAGTTCTCGATACCTCCGGCTCCATGCAAGGCGCGCCGATCCAAGCCTTAAACCAAGGCATCGAAACCTTTAAGCAGGATGTCCTCCGGGACGTGCAGGCGACCCTCAGCCTAGAAACGGCCATTGTCGCCTTTGGCAAAGACGGCGCTCAGAAAATTCAGGATTTTGTCGGCATTGACGGTTTTCAGCCCCCGGCGCTGGCGGCGGATGGTTTGACGCCGATGGGGGAAGCGGTTAATTTGGCGCTGGATCTGTTGGAGGCCCGCAAGGCGGCCTATAAGAGTAACGGCGTGCACTACTATCGCCCGTGGTTAATCTTGATTACGGACGGAGCGCCGACGGACGATTGGCGCGGCGCCGCCCAACGTCTTCAACAGGCGGAAAAGGATAATCGAGTCATCGCCCTAGCGGTGGCGGTGCAGGGCGCCAACGCGGAGGTTCTGCGGCAGTTTTCCCAGCGTCCTCCCGTGGCCCTCAACGGTTTAGATTTCCGGGATCTTTTCCTCTGGTTGAGCAATTCGATGAAGCGGGTCTCGGCGGGCAAGGTGGGGGAAGCGGTGGCGCTACCGCCGATGAATTGGGGTCAGATTGTCAGTTGAGAGAACTTGACCACCCCGCCCCTTCGGGGCCCCCCTCCACGGGCTACGGTGTACACACAAGTGTCACGATCCCCCCTAACCCTCGTTTTGCCCCCCCAGCCCCCCAATTTTGGGGGGAGTTCGGAGCTTTTCTGAGTTCAAAGTCCCCCAGAATTGGGGGATTTAGGG
>JAYKIZ010000036.1:0-2664 GCA_035285965.1 Cyanobacteriota bacterium
GCTGTTTATATTGTTGTCGCCTTTTTTGCGTCCATCTTCATCTTCGGCTTTCTCTCCAGCGACCCCACCCGCAACCCCGGCCGCAAAGATTTTGAATAGACGCGGGCATCGAACAATTGAACAACCAGTATTTGAGGGACAGTTTTAGGCTTGTCCCTTTTTTATTGTTTGCCCCTAGGCTAGAATGACAGTCCGAGCGCCCTGTCCCCGGAAAACCGCCCTGATAATGTAATGCCCTTCCTGCCCCCCTTTGTCCCGCCGGCGCCGCCCGTCGAGCTAATCAGTCCTCTAGCGAGGGAAGGGGAGTTAGCAGGGGAAACTCGGGGAACTTTTTCAGCGGTCGGCGCTTCTAAAGGAAGTTTATCGATTCAGTCCCGTCGGCGCTCGCCTTTGACCTTTCCCTACCTGAGAACCCTGGAAAATTTAGGGAAACAAACCGCCAAACGCCTCTTAACTCAGGCCAGAGACTCTGAGAAAACCCAGGAATTTCTTATCTCTCCCCCAGGGACGGCGGCTCAAGACGCGGCTCCCGATAATGAAGAAACCCCGGCGCCGGAGGTGGTGGAGCTGATTTCCGACCGTCAGGAGTACGACGCCGACCGGCAGGTGGTGACCGCTACGGGGAATGTGACCATGCGGTTCGCCAACGGGGTTTTGCTGGCGGATCGGCTGGAGGTGAATCTGCCGGATCGTTTTGCGGTGGCGGAGGGGAACGTCACCCTGAAACGGGGTCAGCAAACTTTGCAGGGACAACGCTTTGAGTATTTCTTTGTCCTCAATAAAGGCGTCATTTACCAAGCCCAGGGGGAAATTTATCAACCCACCACGGCCCGGGATCTCTCCCCGACTCTGCCCACGGATCCCGCCGGGAATCTCATCTCGGGTCAAACTCTGAACGAGCGCCTATCGGGGAATCAACCGACCCAAAATATTACCGCTAACGAAGGTCTGGGTCTATCCGTCGGCGCCGGCTTTAACTTGAACCAGTTCGGAACCGCCGGCGCTCAGACGCCTAGGGGCGGCAAGCTCAATCGTCTCCGTTTTCAGGCGGAGCGGGTCAACTTCGACGCCGAGGGCTGGAACGCCCAGAAGGTGAGGATTACCAACGACCCTTTTAATCCGCCGGAATTGGAAGTGCAGGCGGAAACCGCGGACTACTACAATGTGGCGCCCCAGGTGGACGAGGTGCGCCTCAGCGGCTCCCGGGTTTTACTGGATCAAACTAACTCTTTACCTTTTCAAGACCGGCTCACCATCGACCGGCGCGACCGACAACCCGGCGTTCTAAGTTTTGGCTACGACGGCGAAGACCGGGGCGGCTTGTATATCCAGAGCGGCTTTACCCCCATTGACACCAACTCGGTGCGTTTCCAGATCAAGCCCCAATACCTGATCCAAAAGGCGTTCTTCCCCAACGCTTTCCCGGAGGCTAACCAGAGTAACTCCGAAGTTTGCGCTCTCTGTCCGTCGGTCTTTGGCTTAATCACCGACCTAGACGCCAACTTTAGCGAACGCACTCGCTTAATCAACACCCTCAACTTTTCCAACCTCAATTTAGACCAACTGGAAGACTCCCTCCGGGCTAAACTCTCTTTGCAAAATAAACTGGGGGATCTCAACAATCCCTACGACCTACGGCTAGAGTATAACTACCGGGAGCGTCTCTTTAACGGCTCCCTGGGATTCCAAACCGTTAACAGTAGCGTCGGCGCCGTTTTAGTTTCCCCGACCCTCTTCCTCGGCGCCGACCCCAGTTTGACCTTTAGTTATCAAGCCTCTATCCAGGATGTGCAAGCGGACACGGATCAGGCGGATCTCCTCGCGCCGGGCCAGGACGATAATTTGGTCACCCTCCTACGCTACCAAGGCGCCGCCTCTTTAAATAAATACTTTTTCCTGTGGATTGGGGAAAGTCTTCCCGCCACGCCGGATCAGGGTCTGCGTTATTCGCCCACGCCCATTGTGCCCTATCTACAGTTGACCACGGGGCTAACGGGAGTGGCCAGCCTCTACAGCGACGGCACCAGCCAGCCCTCCCTGACGGGGAGCGTCGGTTTACTGGGGCAGTTCGGGCATTTTTCCAAACCCTACTTGGATTACACCGGTTTTAATCTCAGTTATTTCCAAGGCATCCGGGGAGACGCCTCTCCTTTCCTCTTTGACCGCTTCGCCGATACCCAAGTCTTATCCTGGGGACTGACTCAACAGGTGTACGGGCCTCTGCGAGTGGGCGTCCAAAGCGCCTACAGCATCAACGCCAATAAGGAAATCAGCACCGATTATTTTATCGAGTACAGCCGCAGAACCTATAACCTACAAATTCGCTACAATCCCCAACTTCAGGTCGGCTCCATCAATCTCCGCATCAGCGACTTTAACTGGAGCGGCAATCCCGGCGCTTTTGAGGGAACCGATATCCGTCCGGTGTTCCAGGGGGTGACGCGGTAATCAGTTATCAGATATCAGCGCCAGTAAGGCTACAGAGGCTTGACCACCCCGTCAGGCTACGCCTGCCACCCCTCCAAAGGAGGGGAATTTAGGGACAACATTGGTTCCGCTTACGATTCCCCTCCCGTGGAGGGGTGCCCCGGAGGGGCGGGGTGGTGAATCTCTCCTTAAGCGCAAGGGCTGAGCGGAGCGCCGTCCTGAGCTTGCCGAAGGGCC
>JAYKIZ010000037.1:0-8293 GCA_035285965.1 Cyanobacteriota bacterium
CGCCGTAGATATCCCCTAAAAAACAATTCAGCGCCGCGACCCGTTGTTTCAGTCCCCCCTCCAACGCTCGCCAATCCTGGGCTGAAATCACCCGGGGAATAATATCAAAGGGGAGCGCCCGCTCTAACCCCTCCTCGTCGTCGCCATAAACTCGGAAGGTGACCCCCAGGTTGAACAGCGCCGCCTGGGCCGTGTTTTGGTGTTGTCGCAGTTCCGCCGTCGGCAGGCGGGCAATCCACTCCACTAACGGCGCGGCCTCTGGCCGGGGTTGCCCCGAAGGAAAAAAGAGTTCGTCGTAGAAAAGTTCGGGCTGATAGGGGATAGAGGACATTATTCGGGAGTTTTCCGCCGGAAATCTTGAAGAGTTACACTCTGTTGGCGGCGCTGTCTCAGTTTCAGCGGAAACAAGAAAGGATGATGTATCCTAAATTACTAAATAGAGTACACTTTCCCGACAGTAGCGGCCGTTAAATGTCCTTTGAGGAGACCCGCGCTAACCTTGCCCAGCGCCGAACCCAGGGCTATGCTAGGTGAATCATAGATCTATCTCCCCCCTTATGTGTGACGCCCTTGCCGATTAGGGGGGCAACTCGCCATGCTTTTCCTCTGTTTATGGAGCCTTATTCTGGCGTCGCTAGGAGTCGGCGCCGGTCGCTTCTTAGCCCGTCGGGGCGTCGCGCTGAACGGGACGATTGCCAGCCCCCAAGTCCAACGGGCGATCTTACTGGCGTTGGCCGCTGTGCCCCTAGCGGTAATCGGGCTGATCTTAGCGGACAAAAATAACCTGATTTATCCGGCGACTCGTTTTTTTCCCTTAGAGCCGTCCCTTTACCTCGGCGCCTACGCGCTTGACTTGATCATCGGTCTGATTGTGGGCGCGATGGGCGTCCTCATTGGCCTAGAGATTTTTGGTCGGAGCGACGCCCAAAGCAGAATTAACCTATTCGCTAGTTTAGCCGTCATTGCCATTTTCGCCAGTTTTCTGATCCATAAAACCCTCCCCATCGGCGCCGGCCTCGGAAAGCCGGAGATTATAGACGAGCGATGGGTCTTGCAAACGACCCACTACACCTGCGCCCCCGCCAGCATCGCCACCCTCGGGCGTTTGACGGGAAAACATCCCCAGTTGACGGAAAAAGAAGCGGCGCTTTTAGCTCAGACCGACCGTTTAGGGACGAGCGCCTTAGGGGAACTCAGGACGTTGAGGAAACTGGGTTTTCAGCCCCAGTATCACAATGATTTTACCCCGGAGGATTTAGCCAATCTCTCCTCTCCCGCCATTCTCCATGTCCGAGAAAAAATTGGCCAGCGCGTCTTCCCCCACGCCATTGTTTTTCTAGGGGTCAATCCAGAAACCCAGAGCATTAAAGTGGTTAATCCCCTCTATGGCCCGATGGAGAAAAAATACTCGGAACTCGCGGGATATTGGAATGGAGAGATTATTACCCTTGATTAACGGTCAGAGGCCTCCGGGGCGGGGCTAGCTCCGCCCCAATCTTGCCCAGCGCCGAATGCAAGGGCTATGCTAGTTAAACCCTAGTGAAGAAATTGATCGCCGCCCTATGTTTGACGCCCTTGCCGAAAGTTTAGAAGACGCCTGGAAAAAGCTCCGAGGTCAGGATAAGATTTCCCCGAAAAATATTCAGGACGCTTTAAAGGAAGTTCGGAAAGCCTTACTGGAAGCGGACGTCAACCTTCAGGTGGTGAAGGCGTTTGTGGCGGAGGTGGAGAAAAAGGCGCTGGGCGCCGAGGTTATTAACGGCGTCAATCCGGGGCAACAGTTTATCAAAATCGTCTACGACGAACTCACTCGGGTGATGGGGGAAAGCCAGGTTCCCCTCGCCCGGGCCGATAAACCCCCCACGGTGATCCTGATGGCGGGATTACAGGGGACGGGAAAAACCACCGCCACCGCCAAGTTGGCGCTCTATCTACGAAAGGAAAACCGCTCGGCGCTAATGGTGGCCACCGACGTCTACCGACCGGCGGCCATTGAGCAACTGAAAACCCTCGGCGCTCAAATCGACGTCCCCGTCTTCGAGTTGGGAACCGACGCCGACCCGGTGGAAATCGCTCGTCTGGGGGTGGAGAAGGGCAAAGAACTCGGGGTGGACGCGGTGCTGATCGACACCGCTGGGCGCCTGCAAATTGACCCCCAGATGATGGGGGAGTTGGCCCGCATTAAGGCCGCGGTTAAACCCGACGACACCCTGCTGGTGGTGGACGCCATGACGGGGCAGGAGGCGGCCAATTTAACCCACACCTTCCAAACGGAAATCGGCATTACCGGCGCTATTTTAACCAAGCTGGACGGCGACACTCGAGGCGGCGCGGCGCTGTCGGTGCGACAAGTCTCCGGGCAACCGATTAAATTCATCGGCGTGGGGGAAAAAGTCGAGGCCCTGCAACCCTTCTATCCCGACCGGATGGCCAGTCGTATCCTCAACATGGGGGATGTGCTAACTCTGGTGGAAAGGGCCCAGGAAGCCATCGACATTGGCGACGCCGCCGAATTGCAAAACAAAATCCTCGAAGCCACCTTTGATTTTGACGACTTCCTCAAGCAGATGCGCTTGATGAAAAACCTTGGCTCCATGGGCAATCTCCTGAAAATGATCCCCGGTATGGGCAAGCTCAGCAGTAGCGATATTGAAAAAGGCGAAAAGGAACTGAAGCGCACGGAAGCCATGATTAGCTCCATGACCCAGGAAGAGCGCCGGAACCCGGATCTCTTGGCCAAAACCCCCAGTCGGCGCCGTCGCATCGCCAAAGGCTCCGGTCATAGCGAAAGCGACGTGTCTAAATTAATCAGCAACTTCACCAAAATGCGGGTGATGATGCAACAGATGGGCATGGGGGGCATGATGGGCGGTATGCCGGGTATGGGAATGCCCAATATGGGGGGAATGTTCGGCGCTCCCCCGTCCCGTCCGGGTTTTCGGGGCTATGGCGGCGCGCCCAAGGCGAAAAAACCGAAGAAAAAGAAAAAAGGCTTTGGAGCGCTTTAGAGGCCGTTTAATGCCGTTAGGTTCGTCTTCTCAATCGGAAGCGTTGTTATGGGCCGACTTCAAAACGACCAGCGCCGGCTCTGTCCTAGGAACAAGCGCCGTTTTTCTGTCACTTGACTCGGCTAAAGGGTCGAGCGAGAGGTTCGCCGATAAAAACGCCCTGACCGGGCCAGGCGACGCTTTTCCAGTAACTTTCTAACACCGTCTCTCCGTTTAGGTAAAACTGCATGGCCAACCCCGGATGGGGAAATTTCTGGGGAAAATTGCAAGGCTCCACCACGGCGCCGTAACTCGCGGTAGCGCCGGCCTCCAGCCAGCGGAGACTGCTCATTTGGCCACTGTCGGTGAGTTGTCCGCCGGTGGACGTGAGATGATCCGCCATAGCGCCGGGTCGAAAAACTAGGGTTTCTAGTCCTGTCACCCGAGGCAGACCCGTGAAGTAAAACATCACATCCCGTCTGTTTTTAAGACTATCGGTTCGGAGAATTTCAATCCGAAAGCGGTCGCCCAAAATTTGCTTCGCCTGGGGGAAACCCGAGGCCCGCACATTACGGGCTTTGTCCGTTGTGCTCACAAGATAGGCTGTCCCCGTCGGCGCCGAGCCGTCCGCGGCGACGCCCCGCTTCATCAGAGCCTGAGCCTGGGGAAAATCTCGACTGGCCAACATCATGGCGGGCCGTAGGCCCAAATCGCTGTAGGGTTTCCGGGTGGCTTGATTAAAGTAGGGGCTTAGCGCCGTGGGAGAACAGCCCCGGGCGCAGTAGCTGGGGTCAAACCCCAGGGTCACGGCGCTGGTCACGGACATACAACCCACCCGATAGGGCTGAGTCCAGGCGAGGGCGTAGCCCTGAACGCCTTCCCCGGACTGGGCTTTAATGTCTTGGGCTAGGCGCTCAAAAACCTTGGGCGGCAAGGTCGTCCCCTGGGGGGGGAAACTGACCCGAATGACGTTTTCCGGGGGAATTTGGCGCAGTCGTTGGTACTCCGCGCCGATTTGGCGACTTAACGGATCTTCCAGATTAATCACGACTCCCAACTGGCGGGGGCCGAAGGGCGCCGGCGCCGAAAAAGAGTCGCTACAGGCGCTCAAAGCCAAGAGAAGGGCGCCGGGGAGGCCCCATGAATAAATGGCTAAATTCATGACTTTTCCAAGGGAGACGGTTAAATAACTGTTACAAAAATTAATCTTTGCCTCCCCCTCGACAAGATATAACTAATTCCTATTAGTCTAAATCCGACCCGCGCCTGGGGGGTAGGGCCCCGCCCCAAGACCGCTAAACCCCTGATTTCCGCCTCAAAATCCCCGTCCATGGTGCAAATCGTCCTCATTCATCCCCAAATTCCCCCCAATACGGGGAACATCGCCCGCACCTGCGCCGCCACCAACACGGAACTCCATTTAGTCGGGCCCCTCGGTTTTGAGCTGAGCGACCGTCACCTAAAACGGGCCGGCCTAGATTACTGGCCCGAGGTGAAACTCCGCTACCATCAGGACATTGAAGCTTTTTTAGACTTTTGGCGGGGACAGTCGGGGGACTTGATCGGCTTTTCGGCTCGGACAGACAAAAACTATCTAGAATACCACTTCCAAGACCGAGATTGGCTCTTGTTCGGCAGTGAAACTGATGGACTCCCCCATGACCTCTTGACCCAGTGCGCCGAGCGCCTGAAGATCCCCATGCCCGGTGCCGCGGTGCGCAGTCTCAATTTGTCCGCCAGTGTGGCCGTCGCCCTCTTTGAGGCTTACCGTCAGTTGAATTACTTTGGGGCCTAGGGATTAACCGGCGCTGTTTTCGCCCTATCCCTATTCCCAAAGGGAGGAAAACGGATAAGTAATTTTTATCGTTAACTCCCGAATTGAGAGGGGTTTTCCGATTATCTTTTTTGATGAATTAATTTAGACCGGCGCCGGGGATCAAAAAATCTGTATTCAAGGGTCTATCCCTTTCTGGACAAGGTTTTCAGGATGGGAAGAAACCTTTTATCCATCCCTGCGTCTAACCCCATAGCTTCGGGCAATCCCATAAAGTTATTCATAAATACTCCTCCTTTAGGGCTTGGTCTAGGCTTGTCTGTTAACGAAAAGCAGGTTACGCTTGCCTAGCGATCCCCAATGAGTATATTGGCTTAGGTGATAGCCCCTTTTCCTAACTCCCCACTCTCGAAGAGCTATTTCCCCTAGCGAGGGAAGGCGCTTTCACTCATACACATCTCAGGAGGTTTTCCTTGAAAGACGTATCTAATCAACTGGCCACTCCGCCTCTATACATCGCCATTCGTAGCGAGGAGCTTCCCGCTTGGGAGATACCGTCCTCTGGAGAGTCCTCTGTTTATCCCCAACTATCGGGACAGTGGCGCCGCTCTTTCAACCGCGTCGGCTTGGCCCTCTCCGTCGGCGCCACCGGGATGTTCTGTAGCCTCGGCGCCGTGGCTTCCCCCGAGCCGTCCAACGCCCAAGAAGCCCCTCTGCCCCGACTGTTAGACAATTCGCAAACGGTTCCCCTCCAAGCGCCCGTCTTATTAAGCGCCGCCGAAATCGAGCGCTCTGAGGTTTCCACTCTGGAGTCGGAAACCCCCGCGCCGACTCTAGAGGCTCGGGAATCTCAAGACCAAACTATTGAGCAAGCTGAAAACGAAATTCCCGCCCTCAAACCCCTCGCCGCCGCTGTTCCCGCGCCTGTCGCCGTGGCGGTGGCCGACGTCAGTCAACCCATTCAAGTCATTCCCCCGCCGGAGGTGGACGTTCCGGCTCAGCTATCTCTCCCTCCCCTAGAGGCGGTCCGGCCCGAAGCGCCGACGCCCGCTCAAGTGGCCGCCGTCGGTTTAGAGCGCCCCGTTCCCCTGACCGTTGTTAAAGCGCCGGAAGCGGCGCCTCGATTCGCGGAGCCGGAGTTTCCCCCGGAAGAATCCCAACAAGCGCCGGAGCGTCCCGCCCTCCTTCCCCCCCAGCGCCGAGCTGAAAACGCCGAGTTAGCGACGCCGGCTCCTCAACGCGCCAGTATTTCTCTGCCTGAAGCTCCGGTTTTAACGGCCCTGAATCCCCAGACGCCCATCTCCATTCCCGTTATTCCTCCCCTAGAAGCGGCCTCTCCCCGGCCTCTACCCCAGACCGTCGCGCCTCCGGTTTTGCTTGAGTCCAACCCCTCCCTCAGTCGTCAATACCAAGTGCGAGTCGGGGATACCCTCAATAGCATTGCCAAGGAACACGGTCTCTCCCCCGCGGCGCTGATTCGGGCCAACGGCATTAGTAATCCGAACCATCTCAAGGTTGCCCAAACCCTTGTTATCCCCCAAGAACAGGAGACGGGCTTGCTAGCCCAAGCCCCGGGAAGGGACTTTGGGAACACCGCCCCGGCCCGTTCTTTGAGCCGTCTTCAGCGTCAATACTCGCCTCAGGAACAAATTATCGGAGCGGCGCCGACGGTTCCCGACGCCTATAACGACAGCCTCCAACTGCCTCTGGGTCAAGAAGTCGGCCCCAAACTGCCGCCCCTTTCTACGCCCGATTTTCCCGAAGCGCCCACCCAGTTTACCGGCTACATCTGGCCCGCCCAGGGAGTTTTAACCTCCGGTTTTGGCCGGCGCTGGGGTCGGATGCACCGGGGTATTGACATCGCCGGGCCCATCGGCACGCCGATTATGGCCGCCGCGGCCGGTTACGTCATTTCTTCCGGCTGGAATTCCGGCGGTTTCGGCAATCTGGTCAAAATTCGCCACGACGACGGGAGCGTCACCTACTACGCCCACAATCACCGTCTCCTCGTGCGGACTGGCGACTATGTGCAACAGGGGCAACAAATCGCGGAAATGGGAAGCACCGGTCGGAGCACGGGCCCCCACCTCCACTTTGAAATCCGCCCCGACGGTAAGCAGGCGGTCAATCCCATGACCCTGATGGCTCGCCGTTAGTCTCGTTTTGTCTCCCCATTCTGGGCTTTATCCCCCTAAATTTCCCTTTGCAAGGGGGACTTTGAGAAGTTTCCCCTCTTTCCAAGCTACCGTGTACACACATCTACCCATCAGCCTCGTTTTGCCCCCCCAGCCCCCCAATTTTGGCTACGGTGTATACAGATCTCGGTTCAAGATTCAGTTTTGGGTTTGATCCCCCTAAATCCCCCTTTGCAAGGGGGACTTTGAAGGCCGGTTCCCCCCTTTCCAAGGGGGGTTAGGGGGGATTCTGACATTTGTGTATACACGGTAGGACGGCGCCTTGACCAAAACCCGTCCCGCCGTCTTGCTATACTGAGGGGCCATTCTGCCGCATTTGGCTCCTTTTCCCCTTGCTTCGTCTCCCTCCCCTTGCTGTCCTTTTGCTCCTGACCCTCGGCGCCTGTCAAGCGCCGGACCCGTTGGTGAAACCTAGTCCGACCAATAGCCCAGAACTGAAGAGCCAACTCACTTTAACTAACGCTACCCTAGAGCAGGCCAACGCCCAGGGGCAACCCCTCTGGAAGATTCAGGTGCAGTCGGCCCAATACACCCCTGACCGCAAACAGGCCCGACTGAAGACCATCCGGGGCGACCTCTATCAAGACGGGAAAGTGGTGCTGAAGGTCAAGGCCGACCGGGGAGAAATCCGGGACAACGGCGCCGAAATTCTCCTGAGCCAAAATATCGTCGCCCTCGATCCCCGCAATCAAGCGGTTCTCTATAGTCAAGAAGTAGTCTGGCGACCCCAGGCGGGAATTTTAACGGCCCGCCAGAACTTTCGCGGCGAGCATCCCGAATTGGTTGTGACAGCGACAGAAGGGCGCTATGAAACGGGGCCCCAATTTCTGCACTTGACGGGGCAAGTCCAAGCCGACGCCGCCGAGAAAAAACTACGACTGACCAGCGAAGCCCTACGCTGGGAAATTCCCAACCATCTCCTCATCGGCGCTCAACCGTTAAAACTGGTTCGCTACAGCGGCGCCGAAATTACCGACCAAATCGAGGCGCCCCAGGCCCGGGTTCATTTAAAAAACCGACAGGTCTTTTTGCCTAATCCCAACCAATTCAAATCTCTCCAGCCCCCCCTACAAATCACGGCCCAGAACTTAACTTGGTTTTATGACGAAAAAGAGCGCCGTCTAGAAACCTTTTCCCCCCTGACGATTTTGGACTATCAGGAGGAAATCACCATCACCGGCAACCAGGGCCGGGTGGATTTCGCCCAAAATCAAGTCTGGCTGACAGGCTCAACCCAGGCGCTTAGCGCCAAGAATCAATCCCGTTTATTCGCCGATGTCTTGATGTGGAATATCCCCGACCGCACCCTCGACGCCTCCGGCAATATCCTCTACGAG
>JAYKIZ010000038.1:0-11786 GCA_035285965.1 Cyanobacteriota bacterium
AAGTAGAAATTAACGATCAGCGCCAAGGAGTTTCAGTATGGGTAGAGCAGTCGGGATTGATTTAGGAACGACCAATTCCGAAGTGGCCATCGTCGAAAACGGCCAGCCTAGGATTCTCCCCGACGAACGCGGGGATTTGATCCTCCCGTCCTGCGTGGGTTTTGACGACCAGGGCAAACTGGTGGTGGGGCGGGAAGCCCTGAGGCAATACGCGGCGGCGCCGGAGCGGACGGTGCGCTCCATCAAACGTTGGATGGGGACGGATCACGTCACGACTCTGCGGGTCGGGGGCTTAGCTTCCGAAGAAACCAAGGATTTTTCGCCCCAGGAAATCTCCGCTATTATTCTGCGAACCCTGAAGCAACGGGCGGAAACGGCGCTGGGAGAAGCGGTGACAGAGGCGGTGATCACCGTGCCGGCCTACTTTACCGACGCCCAACGACAAGCCACCAAACAGGCCGGGGAAATCGCCGGTCTCAACGTTCTCCAAATTATCAACGAACCCACCGCGGCGGCGCTCACCTACAATATTCGCTCCGAGGAAACGGAGCGGGTGCTGGTCTATGACCTGGGGGGCGGCACCTTCGACGTCTCCGTGGTGGAAATTACCGGCGCCGTGACGGAAGTCCTCGCCAGCCACGGCAACAACCGTTTGGGAGGAGACGACTTCGACCGGCGCCTCGAGTTACATCTAGCGGATCGCTTCCGCCAACTCAACGACGCCGACCTGCCGGAGGATCCTCTGGTTCAGGCCCGTCTCCTGCAAGCGGCGGAGCAGGTGAAAATCGCCCTCAGCGCCAACGCCTTTACGCCGGTGCGAGAAGCCTATTTGGGGACGAAAGGCTCCGCGGCGCTCCACCTGGAAACCGAGGTGGCCCGCAAGGATTTTGAAGATTTAATCCGTCCTCTGCTGACGGAAACTCTAGAGGCCATTGACCGAGCGCTGGCGGACGCCCGACTGAAACCGGAAGACTTGGATCGGGTCATCCTGGTGGGCGGCTCTACCCGCATTCCTCTAGCGCAAGAAATGGTGGCGGAGCATTTGGGGCAACGCCCCGTGGACGGCGTCCAACCGGATCTCTGCGTGGCCCTCGGCGCCGCCCTGCAAGCGGGGGTTCTCGTCGGGGAAGCGGTGGAATCAATCCTCGTGGACGTTATTCCCCATTCCCTTGGTATTTCCGTGGTTCAAGACACGCCTTTTGGCCTCCTGCCAGGCTTTTTCAGCGTTATCATTCCCCGCAACAGCGTCATTCCCATTTCCCGCTCGGAAGTCTATTCCACCGCCGCCGATAATCAAGACGCCGTGGAGATTGAAGTCTTTCAGGGAGAAAATCAAATCGCGGAGGAAAATGTGCCCCTCGGCGCTTACAAAGTGGAAAATCTGCCGCCCCGGCCCGCGGGAGGCGTGGCCATTGAGGTGCACTTTGACTTTGACATCAACGGTATTTTGACCGTCACCAGCACTGAAAAAGGCTCCAACCAATCCGCCAGTCTGGTGATCAACAACGCCGGGGTGCAGAAACTCAGCAGTCAGGAACTCAAACAGGCCCGAGAAGACCTAGATTCCCTCTTTGGCGAAGAGGAGGAGGCCGCTGAAAGCGCCGTCTTTGACGCCGAGTTGGAGGCCGCCATGACCCAAGCCCAAGGGGTTTTGGCAAACCTAGACGCCGAAAAAGCCGAAGAACTGCGGGAACTGATGAGCGCCCTAGAGGAAGCCGCCGGCGCCGGAGACGGTGAAAAACTCGGCCAATTGCAGGGAGAACTGACGGATTTCCTCTACTACTTGGATTCCGAAGAGGCCTAGGGAAGTCGATGCGCTGTCCTGTTTGTCGCGCGGAGTATCGCGCCGGCGCCGTCCTCTGTCGGCGCTGCGGCTTGGATTGGTCTCCCCTGTTATCGCTTCGGGATCAGGCGCTAGCTTACCATCGGCGAGCGCTGGCGGCCTTTCGGGAGAGAGACTACGCTCTAGCGGCGCAAGCCAATAATCAAGCCTTGGCCTTAACGCAAGATCAAACCGCCTTCCACCAACTGAGGGGGCAGTTGCTCTTTTTAGAAGGAGATTTCTCCGGCGCCGCCCAGGCTTGGCGCCGGGCGCTTCGTCTAGCGCCTGACGGGGAAGCCGAGAAGCTTTTGCTGGGTTTACACGAGCTATCCCTCTCCGTCGCCCAGGACGTGTCCCTTGACCCAAACATCGGGGTCTAAAGGACGGCTTCCCTGCTTTAGACCTCAGTTTGTGGATAAAACCAATTTTAATGACTCCGACCCCAGGTTCCTCTCAGTACGGTCTTGCGCTCCACGCTAGCGGCGCTCAGTTAGGGCTAGCCCTGGGGAACGGCCCGATTCTCCTCCGACAGGAAGCGCGGGATACCGGACGGGAGTTAGCCAATGTTCTGCAAATTCGTTTGGGCGGGTTTTTAGCGCCCTTGGATTGGGAAGAACTCAGCTATCTGAGCGTTTCTCGGGGCCCCGGCAGTTTTACCAGTCTACGCATTGGCCTGACCTGCGCTCGGATCATCGCTCAACAGTTTTCCTTACCCCTCTTTACGTTTTCCAGTTTGCAAGCTTACGCTCAGTTTCTCCAACCGGAGACGCCCCTAGTGGCGGTGACGCAAACCGCGACCCAGGGCAAGCTCTACGGCGGCGTTTATCGGATTCGGGGGGGCTTAGCCCAACCCTGGGAAGACAACCCGGCCCAAAATGACCGTCTTTGGGCGCCGGCGGAGTGGGAGGACTATCTAGCAACCTTGCCCCACCCCCCCCCACAACTCCAGACGCCTGAAAATCTGGGGGAAACGGCGCCGGCGCTGTTAACGTTGGCTTGGTCTCAATGGCTGGCCGGCGCTCGACCGTTCTGGGCTGAAGCGACGCCGTTTTACGGTTAGCTTGCGGGAGCGAAAACCTCCAGCGCCTTGGGGCAGAGTTCAAACAGAGCCGGAGTGCGGGCGGTGATTTCTCCGTCGGTATTAATCCGTTTGGGGTGACGGGTCGAGAGGCTAATTTTTTGACCGGTCCAGTGGGAAATACCAACATGGTCGCCCAATTGTCCCGTTTTCAGCGCCGAAAAGAGGAAAAAAATATGCCACCACCGGGGAATTTCCAGACTGTATAAATCGAGGCGCTGGTCGTCAATGGCCGCGTCCTCCACGATGGTGAGACCCCCGCCGTAGTGGCGTCCGTTCCCCACGGCAATCTGCAAGGCTTGGCGTCGAATCGGCTCCCCGTCGTCGACGCGCAGTTCGACGCTAAAGCGCTTGGCTTTGAACAGGGTTCGGGCCGCGGCGAGCGCGTAGGCCAACACGCCCCAGCGCCGTTTACTGTCCTTGGACAGCGCCTGCGTGATTCTAATGCTTAAACCGCAACTAGCGACGTTGAAAAAGTATTTGCCATTGACCCGACCCAGATCAATAAACTGACGATGACCCTGGGCGATCACGGCGCAGGCCTCCGGCAGGGTTAAGGGAATTCTGAGGGTGCGAGCGAGATCGTTAGCGGTGCCTAAGGGCAGGATCCCTAGAGGTAAACCGGTTTCCACTAACGCTTCCGCGGCGACGTTAAAGGTGCCGTCCCCGCCGCCTATCACCACGGCGCTGACCCGGTGGCGATAGCGATAGATACAGCGCCCAAAGTCGGCGGGGTCTCGAACTTGTCCAATAATGTAGTTCACCCCTAGGTCGTTAAAACTGGCCACCGCTTCCCCAAAGCGCAGAAGCCCCCGCTGAGAGTGGAGGTTGATGAGCAACAAAATCGGCTTCGTCATGGCGGCGTCTTGGGATGGTGCCCTTGCTCAAGGATAGGGCGCGAGGCGCCAAAGGGAGCTGTTCCCCAGAGGAAAGAACCCCGCTCTCCCGGCGCTCTCTAATTTTTGCGATTATAGGGGAATATCGTTTCTACTGATTTTACTGATTTTCTAACCGTTATGAGCCACCCCACCCACGCCCACCTCACTTTTACCTTCGCCAAAAACTTAACCCTCGCCTACAAAGAGCAAACCAAGCGCCAGAAGGAATACTACATGGGCGCCAAATTGCTGGAAATTGGCGTGGAGCCGAAAAGCGCCGTCTATCGCTGGTCGTTGAAAACCAACGCTACGGAGGAAATCTGGACCTACAGCGCCTTTTGGGGGGAATCCAAGGAACAACTATTGTCCGGCTCCTATCCTCTTAAAGACGCGGAACTCTTAGATTGCGCCCGGGCCAACGCCGCCCAGGGGTTGCAAACCGCCGCTCAACTCTGCGGCTACGGCGAGGATACCGGCGCTTTTGAAACGGCGCTGGGGGAAGCGGCCCAGGAGGCGGGTTTACACCTCTCTTCCCTTGCGGATCTCTTGCCCAAGACTCCCGGCGGCGTGCAGGTGGCCCCGGAGTCCATTTCTTCCCTTTAAAGCCCCAGTTCCCGATTCAGTTTGCCGCTTTGGTAGCCTTCTAGATCTAGGGTCACGGTGGTAAAACCCAGGGCCCGGAAGTCCGCCGCCAGCGCCGGTAGGTCGGTCTGGGCCACAAAGGCTTGAATTTGCTCCGGGGGCAGTTCAATACGGGCCACATTATCGCTGGATCTGACCCGGAGGTTTTGATACCCCCGGCGCCGGAGATACATTTCCGCCCGTCCCACCCGTTGCAGTTTTTCCAGGGTAATGGTTTCGCCGTAGGGAAAACGAGAGCTTAAACAGGGTTGGGCGGGTTTGTCCCACCAAGGCAGTCCCAATTCCTGGGAAAGCTGGCGAACTTCGGCTTTGGTAATCCCCAACTCCGCCAAAGGAGAGCGGGCGCCCCGCTCCCGGGCCGCCTGGATGCCGGGGCGATAATCTCGGAGGTCGTCGGCGTTGACTCCATCGACGACGTAGGGAAAGCCTTTACGTTGGGCGAGGGGTTTGAGGCGGTCGTGGAGTTCGCTTTTGCAAAAATAACAGCGGTTAACGGGGTTGGCGGTGTAGTTGGGGTTGGCCATTTCCTCGGTTTCGATCAGTTCGTGGCGAATGCCGATCCATTCCGCCTGGCGCTGGGCGTCTTCTAATTCTTCCGGGAGGAGGGAGGGGGAAACCGCCGTCACCGCTAAGGTCCGCTCTCCCAAGACGTCGTAGGCCACCTTAGCGACCAGGGCGCTATCCACGCCGCCAGAGTAAGCTACGAGCGCTTGATCCATTTCCATAAAAAGTTGTCGGAGTCCCTGAAGATGGGGATTGGGCATGGGCAACCATTCCGTTAAAATCAGCCAGTTATACAGTTTAAACCCATCCCTCCCGCTATGTCCCGAGCCTACCGAGTTCCTCCCGCCCTGACGCCCGGCGATTCCGTGATGGTTGTCGCCGCCAGCGGCGCCGCGCGGGAACCCCAGGCGTTGGCTCAAGGCGTTGAGATTTGGCGCAAACGGGGTTATCAAGTCCGCTTTAGCGACCATTGGCAGGCCCAAAACGGTTACCTAGCGGGGAGCGACGCCCAGCGCCGAGACTCCTTACGGCAAGCCTGGCAAGACCCCCAAATTAAAGCCATCCTCTGCGCCCGGGGCGGCTACGGCGCCGCTCGTTTATTGGAAAATTGGACTTGGCCCCCCTTAACGGCGCCGAAATGGCTGATTGGATTTTCCGACGTCACCAGTCTGCTCTGGAGTCTGGCCGGCCAAGGGATTACGGCGCTCCACGGGCCAGTTTTAACCACCCTGGGGACGGAGCCGGAGTGGTCATTAGAGCGCCTGTTTGATTACCTCGAAGGCGGCGCTTTGGCGGAATTACAGGGTCAAGGTTGGGGCGGAGCGCCGGTTCGGGGCCCCCTGATTGCGGGTAATTTAACCGTAGCCACCCATTTACTGGCCACGCCCCTTTTGCCGGATCTGCGAGGCTCGATTTTAGCCCTAGAAGACGTGACGGAGGCTCCCTACCGCATTGACCGGATGTTGACCCAGTGGCGTCTTTCCGGGGTTCTCAACCAATTGGGCGGTTTGGCGCTGGGACGCTTTAGCCGGTGCGAAGCGCCGGGGGGTTACCCCAGTTGGAGCGTCGGAGAGGTTCTGCGGGAACGGTTGGGGGATTTAGGTCTGCCTATCGTGGCGGATCTCCCCTTTGGCCACGACGGCCCTAACCCCTGCCTACCCCTCGGCGCCGAGGCGGAGTTAGACCCCGGCGCGGGAACGCTGAGAATTTTGGCGGCTTAGCCGGCCTTTAAATGGCTTTTAAATAACTGCAACGTCTGTTCCCAGGCGTCCGCCGCCGCTTTAGGCTCATAACTCTGCCGCTGGTCGCAGAAAAAGCCGTGGTCAGCGCCGGAATACCGGAAAACGCGATGGCGGGGATTCGCGTTTCTGAGGCGGTCTTCGATTAAATTCACATCCTCTATCGGAATGCTTTGATCCTCCAGTCCAAAGAAAGCGTAAACGGCGCCGCCAAAACTTTCAACAGACTCTAGAGCGGGTTTGCCATCCCCCGGACTCCAATGAGGAATACCGGCGCCGTAGAAAGAGGCGGTGGCGACGACGGCGGGTAAGGACGCGCCCATAAAGGCCACTAAGCCGCCGAAACAAAAGCCGATTAAACCGACGCCCTGGGTTTGAATTTGGGGCAATTGGTAGAGAAAATCGATGGTGGCTTGAAGGTCGCCGAGAACTTCTTCCCCTTGGGTTTGCGCCTTATAACGCTTGCCCAATTCAACAGCCTCCGGGGTGTAGCCCGTTTCAAAGCCCGGCGCTAGACGCTGGTAAATCGCCGGGGCGATAGCGGCGTAGCCTTCCCGAGCGAGACGCTCCGTCACGTCCCGGATGTGGGCGTTGACCCCGAAAATTTCCTGAACCACAATCACCGCGGGGAAGGGGCCCGGGCCCTCGGGGTAAGCGAAATAGGCGTCGATGGCGAGGTCTTGATTGGGAACGGTCACCCAGTCGGCGCGGATGGCTAAAGTCATGGTTACTCTTCTTACCGGGCGAGAACGTATTTAAATTCTTTCTGACCGCTAAAGTTGCTGATTTGAGCTAACTCGTCGAGCAATTTAACCCCCGGCTCAATTTTGCCGTCAATTTCCCAACTGGGGAAGGATTGAATTTTGGCGTCCACGCAGGCTTGGGTCTGGGGGCTTTTACCGCTGGGGTCGCATTCAATATAGATTAATTCTTCCATGGCCTCCTTGCCAAAGAGTTGCTTCTGCTCAAAGCAGTGGGGACACCAAAAAGCGCCGTACATTTTAATGCCCTGGGCGGTGAGATGTTTAGCGAGGGCGATTTCTCCCGGGCCGGAAGTGGTGGTCATGGGCCAACCGAGGGGAGGACGGGGCTGGGCGGTAATTGCGGGAATGGGGATTTTCCCGTCGGCGTTGACTCCGGGCCCATCGGCGCTGGCATAGACGCCAAAAGCGCCGATGAGGGTGACCATGCCGACGACGATGCAAGTTAACAGTAATTGTCCCAATTCTTCCCACTCTCGACCAATGACGGCCAAAATAAACAAGAGCAGAGAACAGGTGGCGGAGGCAATACAGTAAAGGCAGGTTTCTTGCAGTTTAAAGAAAGCGATATACATCAGGTAACCGCTAAAAACCGCCATGGCGGTGCCCCCCACCAGCAGGAGAAAACCGGTGCTTTCTTCCAGTTTTTGCCGTTGCTTTTTATTGGCGTCCCCATTGACCAAAAACGGCGCTAGGGCTAAGGCCGCCATGACAATGTAGGCCAGGAGTCCAAAGACGCTGAGGGGAACGCCGAAAACCTTAGCGTAGGAACTCTGGAGCACGAGGTCGCAACTGGAACTCCCGGTGGCGGGATCGACGGGACAGGCGGCGCTCCCCCCGGAGAAGGACACATAGGTCAGATAGGTGGTGATGAAAATGCCAACGACGGCGACGGCGCCCATGATCAGGCGGGAGTAGCGGTGGAGCCAAGGAGTCGAGCGACGGCGAATCATAGGGGGGAGAAGGAGGCTGAAAAATTCCCTCGATTTTAGCAGTTTTTTTTGCGACCCTAATCTAGTTCCCCGGCTTCCGTTTCTCCGTCTTCTAGGCTGAGGGTTTCTTCCTCGGCGCTGGCGATGACTAGATCAATTTGCTGGCGATAGTAATCGACGTTTTTAATCTCCACGGCGATGTCGTCCCCCAAACGGAAAGTCGTCCGGCTTTTGCGCCCCACAAGGGAGCTATGGCGAGCCCGGTACTCGTACCAATCATTCCGCAGGGAACTGACATGAACCAAACCTTCCGCCAGAAAGTCCTCTAGCTCCACAAAAAAACCGTAGGACTGGACTCCGGTAATTAGACCGCGGCAGGTCTGACCGACGCAGGCCCGGAGTTTTTCCGCTTTCCGCAGTCCCAGGAGGTCTTTTTCGGCGTCGGCGGCGACTTTTTCTCGGTCGTTGAGATGGGGCAAGAGCAGATGGAGGTCTTCGCTCAGGGAATCCTGTAGCGCCGGAGGCAGTACGCTCCAGGTAATCTGCCCGTAGCACTCCTGGGAACGGAGATTGACGCCGATTTTACTGTGTTTTGTTCGGCGATCCCGCCCTTCCGTCAGCGCCAATTTGAGAACCCGTTGGTTGACCAGATCGCCATAGCGCCGGGCCGGGGCGGAGCAGTGAGCGTAGCCGTCTCCGTAGGCCAGACCGAAATGAGGGGCGGGATGGCTGTAGTATTTGGGCGTTTTCAGGGATTGGAGCAGAAGGTGGTGGAGGATCGGACGGGCCTCTAGCTTGTCGAAACCCTGGGCTAAGCGGGCGAAATCCTGAGGCGTGGCGGCGGTTTCGGGGTCAAAACTGACTTCTAGACCCAAATTCTGAACCAGCTTCAGCGCGTCCGTCAGGTCTTCCCAATCCGGCGGCGTTTGACCGCAATAGAGCGCCGGCAGGCCCAGTTCCCGCAGATGACGCGCCACTTGTCCCTGGAGAACAATCACCACCTCCATCAGGAGGGAATGAAGGGGTAGGGCGGGGGCGTGGGCGACCGCGCCGATTCTGCCTTCGTCGCTAAAGAGGAGAGGCGCCTGGCTCTGGAGGGTAAATCCGCCCCGTTGCAAGCGCCGGGCCCGCAGTTGGGGACAGAGTTGAAAGAAAAGAGAGTGGAAGAGACCGTCAAAAGCGCCCAGTTCCGGCGCGGGAGAGTCCGCTAGCGCAGCTTGAACCTCGGAGAGGTCGAATTGTCGATCCACCCGAACCACCGTAGCTTCATATTCAAAATCCGTCGTCTCTCCCTGGGCGTCAAAGCCGAGCCAAAAAGACAAGGCGTCTCGGTCGGCGCCGGGGATAAAACAATAGTTCGCTGTTAGGTTGTCGGGCAATAACGGGCTGGAAGACTCCCCTAAAAAAACGCTGGCGCCCCGGCGGCGGGCCTCCCGGTCGAGGTCGCTTCCCGGGGGAATCGCTTGGGCGACGTCGGCGATGTGGAGTCCCAAACGCCAACCCTCCGGGGTCTGCTCTAGAGTAAAGCCCATTTCCGTCCAGGGCGTTTGTTCGGAGCCAAAACTAAAGGTCAACTCCGAGCGACAGTCCCGGCGCTCTAGGGTTTCTTGGAGCGGCGCCGGTAGAGGAAAACTCGCCGGCCAGGGGCCGGGGAGGTCGTGTTTACAGGCGACAATATCCACATCCCGCGCCGCCTCAGCGTTACTGCCCAAGACCTTAGTGACCTGTCCAAGGGAGAGGCGCTGGGCTAGGGGATAACGAACCACAGAAACATGAACTAAATGATCTAGAACCGTCCTGAGATCCAGTTCCCCGGCTTGAAGCTCTAATTCAAACAATAAGCGGTCGTCCAGGGGCACGGCCCGAAACGCGTCTCCCTCTTGTTTGACCTGGGCCAAAACCGAAGGATTCGCCCGGTCGAGAATCACCCTGACTTCGCCCTCCGGGGAGCGGCGCCGACTGCCCTCCTTAATCATTTTCACCATGACCCGGTCGCCGTTCCAGGCGTGGCTGAGGTTCCCTTCCCGAATGTAAATATCTTCTCCGTCCTCGTCGTCTTGGATGGCGAAACAAAAGCCCTTGCTGGAGCAACGCAACTTGGCTTCCACGATTCCCGTCTCCCAGACCCGTTTATACTTGCCCCGCTCCCGAGTCAAAAGACCGAGGCGCTCTAGCGCGTCCAAGACGATGCGAAGCGTTTCCTGGGCTTCTTCGCTTTCGCAACCCAACTTTTTTTCTAGCGCCTTCGCCGCCACAAGTTTATCTTCGCTAAACTGGGCTAACAGAGCGGCGATTGTAAAATCCATGGGAAGCAATCCTTGTAACGGCGGAGAGTAGAGAGGCATTGTGTCGGTTGAGTCGTCTAGCGCCCCGGGACTAGGATTAATTAGACTTGACGCTCAACTCAAAACCCTTTAACCGGTTCGGTTCAGTCCGGGAAGGGGGAAATTGCGATCAGCGGGGATTGAGAAATAAGTAAAGAGCGAGGCTACCAGACAAAGCTCCACTCCAGCAATCCGAGACAAAAACCGAGCCGGGATAGAGATTTAATGGGGCGACTATGGCGGCTGTTGAGGTTTATCTTACCAGAAAAGGGCACATCCTTATCGAGTTTACCCCCAGCGCCGGGGGATTTCGGAAAACCGCCAGCGCGACCAGGGGCCGGATTCGTTATAAAAGGAAGTAGTCCCTCTCGCTCTGATGTGGAGAAATTGGATTTATATGAGCAATACAAGCAACTTTCGCCAGGCGATGCAAGAGGCCCGCTCCCAGAGCCTCGTCGGCCCTAACGTAATTTCTAAGGCCCTGCCTTTCCTGGGAGGCGGCCTCGTGTTAACGGCGCTGGGCACCTACGGGGGACTGGGCGTTATGGCGGGCAGTCCCGCCCTGTTTATGCCTCTCTTTTGGGGGGCCCTGATCGGCAATCTCGTTCTCTTTTTTGTGGCTCGGGGCGTGGCGGAACGGGGCAACGACGGCGTAGCCCTGCCCCTGCTGGCGCTCTATAGCCTCCTTTCGGGCTTTACCCTTAGCGGCATTGTGGCCCTCGCCCTGGGCACTTCTGGCGTCGGCGTCGGCGGTATCGGCATCGCGGCGCTGGCCTGCGGCATCACCTTCGTGGTGGCCCGGAGCGTCGGCTCTAATCTCTCGGACCGGGACGGTTTAGCTCTGACCCAGACAGTGCAACTCGGGTTGATCGCTCTGTTGGTGGTGGTGCTTCTTCAGGTCGTCCTTTCCTTCTTTGGGGTTTTTACCCCCAGTTGGTTAGAAATCGGCATTTCCGGCTTGGGCGTCCTCCTCTTCGCCGGCGCCTCGGTGGTGGACTTTTACGTTCTTCCCCGCACCTATACTGATCGTCAGTATCTCTCGGCGGCGTTGTCGATGTACTTGACCTACATCAACCTCTTCATCTTTATCCTGCGTCTGCTGATCGCCATTAACAGCCGCGACTAGACGTTCAACCCCCTAAATCCCCCCGCTTTTTCAGTGTGGGGGCTTTTTTTTATCCTTTCTCCGGCGCCGCCCACTGAGTCAAGTCTTGGTTTTGCAAAGAGAGGATGTCATAACTGCCAAAAATTTTGAGCGCGTCGGTATAGGAATTCAGCGCCGCGAGAGCTTCCTGAAAGAGCGGATTATCTTGGCTAATTTCCAGATCCATAAAGAATAAATACTCCCCCAAAGAGCGCTTCGTCGGCCGGGATTCAATACGGCTCAGGTTAATCTGACGCTCCGCTAACGCTTGCAGGGGATTCACCAAAGCGCCGGGGACATTGCGGGGCACAGAGAAAGCCAAGGCCGTGCGAGTTCCCTGGAGGCTGGCTTCGGCGCCGACCACCCAAAAGCGGGTGCAGTTGTCGGGATAGTCGTTAATGTTCCGGGCCAGCAGGGGAACCGGAGACCAAAGGCTGGCCTGGGGGGAAGCGATGGCCGCGGC
>JAYKIZ010000039.1:0-9911 GCA_035285965.1 Cyanobacteriota bacterium
CGGCTCGGTTATGGGTTGGATTTTAACCCTCTATTTATTGCTTAAACTTTGGCTCCAAACGGAAGACACCCCGGAGGAGGACAAGATTAAAATTTCGCCGGTGATTGGGGTCTGGATTCTGGGGATGTTGGGAATGGAAGTGGCGCTCCTAGTGGCCAGCGTGGAATATCGTTTCGCCATGGGAGAGATTATTAAATCCTCCATCGGTTGGGCCAAGGGCTGGGCCAGTTTGACGCTCTATCCCCTGGTCGGCGCTTTGCGGATTCGCCCCCAAATTATTTACCGCGCCACCTGTATTGTCTGCCTGCAAACCCTCTTTTTAGCGCCGTTACTCATCGCGGCGCCGATTCTCCATTTCCCGGAAGTGCTTTATGTTTCTCCCCTCCGGGCAGTGGGGGGCCCCAGCGACCAATTCTTCGACGTCTCCTTTTACGAAGTGGACTTTGACGGCCAGATTCGCCAGCGCCTCTTTACCCCCTGGGGGCCGGCTTTAGGGTTTGTGGCTAGCGTTTATTTTGTGCTGATTTTGGGAGAAAAAAACCGCAAATGGCGCTGGTATGGGATTATCGGCTCTCTTTATCTGGGCTATATCTGTAAATCTCGGTTAGCCTTAGTTTCTCTCCTCTTTACGCCCATGGCCACCTCCGTGCTGGCCCGTTTGACCCGACCTCTGGTCTTAATGTTGATGGGATTAGGCGCGACCCTAGCGGGGGCGCTAGCGCCGCAGATCTTAACCGCCATGGACACCGCCTATACCAAATTCACCGAAGCTCGGGCCGCCTCCAGTAAAGTCCGCTCCCGGTTGAAAGAAATCGCCGGGCACCGTTGGGAAACCGAAGCGCCGATTTGGGGCCATGGCGTGGTCGAGTCGGGGCCCCACGTGGTGGAGTTTATGCCCATCGGCTCCCATCACACCTGGTACGGTCTGTTGTTTGTGAAAGGGTTGGTGGGGTTTTATTCCCTCGCCATTCCCATGGCGCTGACCTTTATTGTTTTAGTGATTAAATCCCAACGCTACGAGTCGGCCCAAATCGCCCTGGGGGTGTTGATCACCATTTTTCTCTACACCTTTGGCGAAAATTTAGAAATCTTGGCTTACCTCTACTGGCCCGGTTTAATTCTCATCGGCGTCGCCCTCAAACCCGGCGCCGGAGAGACGCCCCGAGAACGCCCCCTAGCGGTTAAAGCAGAGGAGCCGTGACCGAGACTTCCGTCCTGGGAGATAATGGAGCATTATGTTTAATCCCCCCGCTCATCCCTCCCCTATGACGGATAATTCTCTTGACCTTGCTCAGTTAGGGAGTCAACTGGCCCAGTCCTCGGAAAAAGTCCAACTGCAACTCATCGACCAACTGTTCGCCCAGGGTGGAGCGGGATGGCAAATGCTTCAGGATTTTTTGCAAACCGGTTATGGCGACCGCCCCCAATTGGCGCTGGGCGCGGCCTATCAAGCGCTGTATTCCTTGGAGGACGAAGGGGTTCAGGCTTTTCTCTCCCAACAATTTCCCCTCGGGATTTTTCCCCTTAAATCCGAGTGCCGTATTGACTATCGCCCCCTACAACGGGCCCTGGCCCAGCAGGACTTTGAACGGGCTGACACCCTCACTCGGGAAAAACTCTGCGAACTGGCGGGGGAAGGGGCGATACAACGAAAATGGCTCTATTTCACGGAGGTGGAACGGTTCCCCAGCTTGGATCTCCATACCGTGAACGCCCTCTGGTGGCTCCACTCCCAAGGCCGTTTTGGTTTTTCCGTGCAACGCAAAATCTGGCTCGGCGCCGGCAAGGATTTTGTCAAACTTTGGCCCAAAATCGGCTGGAAAGACGGCAATAGCTGGACAAAGTACCCCAAGGGTTTCATCTGGGAACTCGGCGCTCCGGCGGGTCATTTGCCCCTGCTGAACCAACTGCGGGGGGTACGGGTCGCGGCTTCCCTCTACGCCCACCCGGTTTGGAACGAGTACGGCTGGTAGCGGTAGAGTTCGTTGGTTATCCTTTCAGCGCCTCGAGGGCGGTTAGTAAATCCCAGGGGGTGTGAACCACCGGAATTTGAGCCTCCGCCAACAAAGCGAGGGCTTGGGGGCCCCGATTTTCCTCGGTGGGATAGACCGATAGGCGTTGGGTAACTAACCCGAGGGAGTTGTCCTCCGCTAGGGACGGACTGCCGTATTTACCCGCTAAATAGGCGATCACCGGCTTTTCCAGCGCCGAGGTAATGTAGTCCGCGGCCCGCAGTTCCGCCTGTCCCTGGAGATGGCCGAGTAAAACGATGATTTCCGTGCCGTCGTCCTCCTCCAACATCTGGAGCCACTGCTCGAAACTGGAGCCTAAAACGGGATCGGTTCCCAAGCTCACGCCCCAGGACTGGCCCCACCCACCCCGAGTGAGATGATCCGCCACCTCGTCCGTCAGGTCGTCCCAATGACTCAATAAGCCGACGGCGCCGGGCCGGTAGCAGTGGGGCATCAGGGTGCCCACGGAAAATTGTCCCGGTCGAATCACCCCTTGACTACTGGATCCTAGAACAAAAGTGTTTGTCTCCTTGGCTTGACGGAGCAACTGGATCATATCTAGGGGCGGCACACCGCCGGAGACCACCACCAACTGCCGCACTCCCGCGGCCATAGCTTCCAGTCCGGCGTCCAGCGCCCGGTAGGGGGGGTTGAGGATCACCGTGGTCTCCGCCATGCCCTGGGCGGCCACGGCTTCTTCCACCAAGTCAAAAACCGGCAGATCCAGAACCGTTTCCCCCCCGTGGCCGGCGCTGACCCCCGCCACCAACCGAGCACCGGCGCTTTGCATTTGTCGAATATAGGTCGGAGCCAAGGGATGGTGGACGCCCTGGAGGAGAATTTTGCTATCGGCTTGCCACTTCATAAGATCCTGTCACCGGCTGAATAATGCCATTGAAACAGATTTCAGCCGCGATCCGCAAAGGACTCATCAGCCTGATTAAGGGAAGGCGGCGAGAGCGATTCCCAAAACCTCGGGGTCGTTAGTTTTAGGCGTACCAGTCGCAAAAGTGAGACGCTCCCTGTGGTAACTTGGGGGATGTTTTGGCTTGAGGGGTTCATGATGGCTATGGAAATCAGCTTCCGGGAATTTAATCCCTTCGATATTTGGTTTTGGCTGGAGTTTGAGACGGCGCCGTCTTCGGCGGAGCGGGAGTATGTGGAAGAGGTTTTTAACGCCTGGTTTTATCTGGGTAAATTGAGCGCCTTTAACGCCGAAAATCTCCAAGTTCAAGAAACGGGGGTGGATCTGAATTACCTAGACTACGACGGCGACCGGCTCCGCTCGGCGCTGATGGCGCCGATGCACAATATGGGGGAGTTTGAGTACAAGGAGTGCTGGGGGCGCTGTTGGTTTGATTTGGGCATGAGCGATCTCATCGCTGTGGATCTGTTGATCAACGCCCTTGACCGTCTGAGCGAAGAGTACGTCCCTCTGCGGCGCTTGATTGTGGGGGGCGTCAACGAAGACTGGCCCGTGGCGGACCGGAGCGCCGACGACTGGGGAGATTAGGCGCTCAGCCGACCCGGAAGGGGGATAATGGACAAGGATAAGGATGAGAGCTATGGCAAAAGGCTATGTTTAAAACAATTCTGTTCCCCATTGATCAAAGTCGAGAAGCCCGGGAGGCGGCCCAACTGGTGGCGGATTTGGTTAAAGCCCACGGCAGTCGGTTAATTTTGTTGTCGGTAGTGGAGAAACCGGCGCCGGAGGGGGAGAAACCCGCCACGGTGATGGCCTCCCCGGAAGGGGTGGCTAAGTTATTGGCGGCGGCCCAGAATTTCTTCGCCGAGCGGGAAATCGAAGCGGAAACGGTAGAAATTGAAGGAATGCCTTCTTTTACCATCTGCGACGTGGCGGACGAGCGAAGCGCCGATTTGATTGTGATGGGATGCCGGGGTCTGGGGCTAACCCAGGAGGGCGCCGCGGAAAGCGTCACCAATCGGGTGATTAATCTCTCTCCCTGTCCCGTCTTAATCGTGCCCTAGTCGCTTAACCCCCGGCAAAAGCGCCGACGGTGGAGGGGCGTTAACCCCAAGGTTTGGATGGCTTGGCGGTGCCGGGCCGTGCCGTAGCCCTTGTGGGCCGCTAGGCCGTAGCCCGGAAAGCGCCGCTCCAGACGAATCAGCAACTCGTCCCGCCAGACCTTGGCTAAAATGCTGGCGGCGCCGACGGCGGGGGAACGCCGGTCGCCCTGGATCAACGCGGTTTGAGAGTAGGGTAGACCGGGAATCGGGTCTCGCCCGTCCACTAAACACCAATCCGGCGCTAGGGTTAACCCCAGAACGGCCCGTTTTATGGCTAGGAGCGCCGCTCCCCGGATATTCAGACTTTCAATTTCCTCCACCCCGGCGAAGCTGATATGCCAGGCGAGGGCCAGATCTTTAATCGCGGGAACTAATTCCCGGCGCCGTTGGGGAGAGAGTTTTTTACTATCGGTAATCCCGAGGCGGCGCCACTGGCGCAAGTCCCGAGGATTCGCAACCACCGCCGCCGCGACCACGGGGCCGAATAAACAGCCCCGCCCCACTTCATCGACTCCGGCGAGACGGTTAATCTTCACTAGCGGAGGAGCGCCGACGGCGCCGCCGCACTACGGGGCGCCCCGCGGGTTCCGGCTCTAATTCTGGAACCTCATCCGGCTCCGGGGCGGGCGGAATCAGGGCCTCCGGCTCGGGTTTGGGTTCCGGCGGGGCCGTCAGGGAGGGATTCGGCGCCGACGGGTCTAAATTTTCTCCCGGCGCTCGCACCGTCACCAGCACCGTTTTGGGGTCTTTGAATTCTTCTTGCAAACGAATCAGGGGGGAAGCGCCCATCCAGGCGTAGACCTTCTGCTCCTGGGGCGTCATCTCCACCGTCGCCTCTTGGGGCGGAACCTCCTCCCGGCGGGCGGGGCGCTCCCGTTTTTCCCGGCGCTCCTCCGGCTCCGGGGCGGATTCCGGCGCTTTGCCGACTAAGCTGGGCAGGGGTTTTAGCGCGCCGTCTTCTTTGCCCGCCTCGGGACGGCGCCGGCGCCGACGGCGGTTGCCGGCGGTGTTGGCCTGTTCTTGGTAGTTGGGGTGGAAAAGCAGATCCAAGTCGCCGTCAGGGTCAGACTCTTCTACAACCGGCGCTAGAACCGGTTCTGGGGGACTGATGACGGGCTTGCTGACGGGGCGGGAAATCACGGCGGGGAGGCTCAGGGACGGACTTTCCAAGGTCACCGGCGCCTTTTCCCCCGGCAGTTCGGCTAAATGTCCCAGACCGCCGCAGTGGGGGCAGGGTTGCCCAAAGAGTTCGTAGATATTTTTGCCCTGGCGCTTGCGAGTCAGCTCCACCAGTCCCAATTCCGAGAGTTGGGCGATTTGGGGGCGGGCTTTATCGGCCCGGAGACAGCGGTTAAAGTGTTCGAGTAAATTCATCTGGTCTCGCCGGGAGTCCATGTCGATGAAATCCACGATGACGACCCCGCCGATGTTCCGCAGGCGCAACTGCCGAGCGATTTCCGTGGCCGCTTCGCTGTTGGTCCAGAGCACCGTCTCCCGGGCCGTGGCGGAGCGAGTAAAGGAGCCGGAGTTGACGTCGATCACCGTCAGCGCCTCGGTAGGCTCGATGATGATATAACCCCCGGAAGGCAGATCCACCCGAGGTTTAAGCGCTTCCCGGATGGCGGCGTTGATGCGGAAATAATCGAGGATCGAGGCTGGCTCCCGATGCTGGTCGATCACCACGCCTTCCGGGACTTTGCCGGCGCCCCAGCCCATCAGTTGTTGCTTAACCCGCTTCACGCCGCCGACGGTGTCGGTGACAATGCGGTTGACTTCGTTGGAATAAATATCCCGCAGAACCCGTTGGATAAAGTCGTCGTCCCGACTAATCAGCGCCGGCGCCCGAGTGTTAAGCGCCTGTTGTTGAATGCTTTCCCACTGTTTTTGCAAGCTTTCTAAATCTTCGATAATCGCCTCTTCCGCCTTGCCCTCCGCCTCCGTGCGCACCAGTAGTCCCATGCCGGCGGGTTTGGTTAGAATCGCCAGGGCCCGCAGACGACTGCGCTCGTCGTCGCTGGTAATTCTTCGGGAGAGGTTCACGCCCCGACCGTGGGGAATGAGAACCACATAGCGGCCCGGTAGGCTAATTTTTCCGGTGAGACGGGGGCCCTTACTGCCGGTCGGCTCCTTCATCACCTGCACCAGCACTTTTTGTTGGGGCGCCAACAGCTCCGTAATGGTTCCCGCGGTTTTGCGGAGGCGCAGGGGGCCCAAATCCGTGACATGGATAAAACCGTTGCGCTCGGCGTCGCCGATGTTGACAAAGGCGGCGTCAATGCCGGGAATCACGTTTTCCACCACGCCGAGGTAAATATCCCCGACTTGCTGTTGACCCGTTGACACCACCAATTCCTGAATTTGATCTTCGCTAAAAACGGCGGCGAGTTGGTGTTGCTCGGCAATAATAATTTGTTTGGGCATGAATATCCTCAAAAAGGTCTCTTGAGTAGTAAGCGTATGGTCTACTAATTCGTTTTCCTCAGGGTCGCTAAGCCTTAGAAATCAAGTAAATCTAAGACATTAAAACGGCGGATTAGTCCAAGCCATCAAAAATTTGATGGGAGGTCAAGTCGCCCCGCCCGGTTTTCCGAAAGGACTCCGTATTTTTATCTGTGACAGAATGCAAAAAAATCACGATCTAGGGAGAACTCCGGCTCTAGGGGAGGGCGCTTGTCCGCGCCCAGACAGATTTAAGGTTGACTCGGCGCTCACAACCCTGGGAGACAAGCGACAAATAGACGATTCGCGTTTTCGGTCTCTGAACGGACGGCAGTCGAAAAACCGCGGGAACTGTTCCTGGCGTCAGGACAGGATCTAGATTCGGAAAGCTGAAAACCTAGACAGCGCCGGAGTTGAGTCTTGGGCGAAGAGCCTGAGCCGAGGAGCGGCGTTCCCGGTCGTTTTGCTGGAAAAACTGGCGTCACGCCTCGGTAATCGGGACTACAGAGGGTGATGGCTTTAACTTTTGACTATACCCTGAAGCGGATCGCGCTGACAAGCTCGCGGCTTGGTATTCAGGCGGGGATAAATGGCTTAAGCTATTGGTTAGGCATTTTTCGGGTGTACCTATGGACTTTTCGAGTAACATCGCTTCCCAACTCAACGCGGGGGTTATTCTGCCGGAAGGGATTCTCATCCTGACCCTACTTCTGGTCTTGGTGGCGGATCTGATCGCCGGGCGGGGTTCCGCCCGTTGGCTTCCCTACCTGGCCATCGCCGGAACCCTGGCCGCCGTCGCGGCTCTGGTCTGGGTTTGGAACAGCGCCGACCCGACGGGATTCCTCGGCGCCTTTAACGGCGACAACCTCAGTATTATTTTCCGGGCCATTGTGGCGCTGTCGACGGTGGCGACGATTTTAATGTCGGTGCGCTACGTGGAGCAGACCGGCACCTCCCTGGCGGAATTTCTGGCGATCCTCCTGACGGCGACCCTGGGGGGCATGTTTCTCTCGGCGGCCAACGAGTTGGTCATGGTCTTTGTCTCCCTAGAAATGCTGAGTATTTCTTCCTATCTGATGACGGGCTATATGAAGCGGGACCCCCGCTCCAACGAAGCGGCGCTGAAATATTTGCTCATCGGCGCTTCTAGCTCCGCTATTTTTCTCTACGGTTTATCCCTTCTCTACGGCTTATCCGGCGGGGAAACCAGTCTGGCGGCCATCGCGGCCCGACTAACAATGGTGGAAACCGGGGGCCAATCCCTAGGGTTAGCGGTGGCGTTGGTCTTTGTCATCGCCGGTATCGCCTTTAAAATTTCCGCCGTGCCTTTCCACCAGTGGACGCCGGACGTCTACGAAGGCTCCCCCACGCCGGTGGTGGCTTTTTTGTCCGTCGGCTCTAAGGCCGCGGGTTTCGCCGTCGCCATTCGTCTGTTGGTCACGGTTTTTGGAGGAATTAGCGCCGAGTGGAAGTTAATTTTCACGGCGCTGGCGGTCTTGAGCATGATCCTCGGCAACGTGGTGGCGCTGGCCCAAACCAGCATGAAGCGGATGCTGGCCTATTCCTCCATCGGTCAAGCGGGCTTTGTCATGATCGGCCTAACCGCGGCGACGCCGGAGGGCTACTCCAGTATGGTTTTCTACCTGCTAATTTACTTGTTCATGAACCTCGGCGCTTTCACCTGCATTATTCTCTTTACCCTCCGCACCGGGAGCGACCAGATTAGCGATTACGCCGGACTCTATAACAAAGACCCGCTGTTAACCCTCGCGCTGAGCGTTTGTCTCCTCTCCCTCGGCGGCATTCCGCCCTTGGCGGGCTTTTTCGGCAAAATTTACCTCTTCTGGGCCGGTTGGCAGGCGGGTCTCTACGGCTTAGTGCTTCTCGGTTTGGTCACCAGCGTCGTCTCCATTTACTACTACATCCGGGTGGTGAAGATGATGGTGGTCAAGGAAACCCAGGAAATGTCCGAAGTCGTGGCCAACTATCCCCCCCTGCGCTGGAACCTCTCGGGTCTGCGACCTTTGCAAGTGGGGCTAGTGCTAACCCTAGTCGCCACCTCCCTGGCGGGGATTCTCTCCAACCCCCTCTTTACCCTGGCCAGCGACTCCGTCGCCAGCACCGCTATTCTGCAATAGGCTCCGTCGGTTCGACAAAGAGGGGACGGGCGGTCTGGGTCTGTTGTAAAAACGCCTCCACCCCCGCCCAGTCGGAGTCCCGGATCATCGCTTTCACTCGGGCGAGTTGGTCTTGATAAAAGCCAATGACTTCCACCAGCGCCGCCTGGTTATATTGGGCCATCATTACTCCTAATTCCGGGTTGCCCCCGCCGACGCGACTGGTATCCCGAAAACCGGAGCTGGCTAAGGTCTGGGCAAGGCGGCTAATTTCGGGGTCTGGCTCCCGACCGCAGGCGCTGATTAGGGCGGCGCTAATCATCACCGGCAAATGGGAAATCCAGGCGACGGCTTGGTCGTGGGCCTCGGGGCTACAGCGGTAGATGCGAACGTTTAAGTCGGCGATCAGGTCTTCTAATTTAGCCAAAGCTTCCGGAGCAGTCCGCTCCGTGGGGGTGAGGACGTAGGGCGCCTGGTCAAAGAGGTTTACCCGCGCCGCTTCAATCCCTTTCTCCGCTGTTCCCGCCATGGGGTGCCCGCCGACAAAATTGGGCCAGAGTTTTTCTCCCTCTAGGGTAATGGCGGTTTTCACCGACCCCACATCCGTCACCACAGCGCCGGGTCGGAGATGGGGAATCAGGATTTCTAAGCTCGGGAGTAACTTGGCGATAGGAGTACAGAGAAAAATAACTTCCGCTTTCCCTAACGACTCTAAATCAGCGCTGGCTTGATCCGCGGCGCCGCGGGCTAAAGCCGTTTCCAAGGTTTTTTGGCTCCTAGAAACCCCCATCACCCAGTGTCCCCGCTGCCGCAGGGCCAAACCGAGGGAGCCGCCGATTAGCCCCAAGCCGAGAATGCCAATTTTCACGGGAGCCGCCTACTTCAGACCCAACCAGGTCAAGACGCCCTGACCGGTCAGGTATTCAATGGCCAGCATGAGCAAAAAGCCAATCATGGCCGCTCGGCCGTTCAGGCGCTCGGCGTAGTCGTTGAAGCCAAATTTAGGGTCTTCCAGTTGGGGGGTTTGTTGGGGAGTGAGGTCGGTCATGATTTAAACAGGGGATAAGGCGCTCGCTTGTGTTTCAGAATAACAGACTGGCCCCAATGATTGGGATGGAGTCGGCGCCGTTTCCAGTGAACCGCTTCGGCGCTTTAACGATAGGATAAATACTTTGGATGGCTAACTTTAAGTAGAAATTAACGATCAGCGCCAAGGAGTTTCAGTATGGGTAGAGCAGTCGGGATTGATTTAGGAACGACCAATTCCGAAGTGGCCATCGTCGAAAACGGCCAGCCTAGGATTCTCCCCGACGAA
>JAYKIZ010000040.1:0-3044 GCA_035285965.1 Cyanobacteriota bacterium
TGTCTGCAACAATTCTCTATTCAAACCCTAAAAATCCATGAATCCTTTATTGTCAATCTTGCCAATCAGCCCAAAAATCAGTCTATTGTTCGGGCCCTGCTGTTATTGGGGCAAAGTTTGCGCATTCGCATTATCGCCGAAGGGGTCGAAACCCTAGAGCAGGTGGAACGCCTACGAGAGCTGAAATGCGAAGAGGTGCAAGGCTATTGGTTTAGCCATCCTCTCAAAATCGCTGAGCTGACTCAATTTTTATCCCAATCCTCTATTCAATAAAGCCTTGCGCATTGTGGGAAAGCTGAGGGGACTCAAAGGCGAGAGCCTACCCAAAAATTTCCCTTTCTCTCTTTAAAACCGCTCTTTTTAAACTCTTTAAACCTCTACGCGTCCACTCGTCTCCCCCTATGAATAGCTTTTTTGAAACTAAAAGTAATTCCGAGTCCCAACACATTTTGGTACTAGAGGATTCCAACTGTCGCCGCA
Source organism: Cyanobacteriota bacterium (assembly GCA_035285965.1). Taxonomy (GTDB): domain Bacteria; phylum Cyanobacteriota; class Cyanobacteriia; order Cyanobacteriales; family Microcystaceae; genus Synechocystis. The sequence continues at coordinate 481 of JAYKIZ010000040.1, forward strand.
CGATTATGTTGGAGGAAAGCCAGTATAGCCTGGGGCGTCATTCCAGTTGCAGTATTCAAATCACCTCGGCGCAAGCTTCCCGGCACCATGCGACCTTGGTTCGCAAGTTCAATAATAAACTAAATCGGGACATGTATTTAATTGTCGACGGCGATCTAGACGGCAATAAAAGCCAAAACGGGGTGTTTATCAATGGCTCCAAATGCTTAGTCCACGAACTCAAAGACGGCGATTTGATTAACTTTGGTTGCCATGTGAACGCTAGCTACCATTGCTTACAGTTTGGTCAGTCCCATTCTCAGTCTTTCCTACGGGACAAAAATGGGGATAGCTTTACGACCTCCACCCAAACCCGACCCTCTGTTCTGGTTAGCGAACCTCTCCAAGATTTCCGCCGACCGGAGGAAGACACCTTTGAAGAACAGTCCTATATTGATCCGAGCACGAATCTGCCCAATCAAGTGCTGTTCTTGGAATACCTCAATCTGGCGCTCTCCAACGCCGAGCGGGGCCAGCATCAAGTGGGCTTAATTCTGCTTCAACTTAAAAATTGGCAAAGGTTAATCAAAGACTATTCCCAAAGTTTGTCGATTTTAACCTTAAGTCAGATTGGGCAACATCTCCGCCAAGGTCTACGGAATGGGGACGTGGTGGCCCGCTGGGGGGAGAACGAATTCATTATTCTTTTGTCCCAAATTCGAGGGGAAGAGAATCTAGAGGGCGTTTCCCAGCGCCTCCTTCACACCTTGCTGGCGCCCTACGATGTGCAGGGTAAAACCCTCCAATTAGAGTTTGGCCGGGGGAGCGCCGTTTACCCCCAGGACGGCGCCGCGGTGGAAACCTTGATCAAGGTTGTTCGCTCTCGCCTGCAAGCTCTGCCGACCCAGAATCCCCACTTAGTGATCGCCTCCCCGGATTCCGGCTTTTTCCAGAGTTCCCAATGGGACGCGCCGCTACCGGAAAAAGCCACCTTAAACTTTACCCAACTCAATTTGGAAGAAGCCCCCAGCGCCGAAGCGGAGCGGGAGCGCTTGGTTAAGGTGGAGAAACGAATTCAACGGGCCCTGCGTAAATCGGAGTTGGAACTCTATTTTCAGCCCCAGGTCAATCTTCACACCCGAGAAGTGGAAACCATGGAAGCGCTGATCCGTTGGTTGCACCCGACCCAGGGGATGATCGCCCCCCGACAGTTTTTACCCTGGAGCGATCAAACGGAGATGATTTTGCCCCTAACGGAGTGGATTCTCCAAAGCGCCTGTTTACAGAATCGCGCTTGGCAGTCCCAGGGTTTACCGCCAGCGATGGTGTCGGTGAATTTATCCGCCAAGCAGTTTTATCATCAGAATTTGATCGCCCTGATTCAGTCGGCGCTGGCGGGGAGTCAGTTGGCGCCCCAGTGGTTAGAGCTAGAGATTACAGAAACGACTATCATGGAAAACCCGGACAGCGCTCGACAAATTTTACGGGAACTGGACGAGCGGGGCGCTCGCGTTTGTTTAGATGATTTTGGCGTGGATTACGCCTCCATCCGCTATTTGCAGGAGTTGCCCATCCACAAGCTTAAAATCGACAATTCTCTGATTGAGCGCCTCAACGCCTATCCCCGGGACACCGCCATGTTAGAAGTTCTGATTAACTTAGGACGCAGTTTTCAGATTGCGGTGGTGGCGGAGGGGGTGGAAAACCAGAGTCAGTTGGACATCCTTCGGAGTCTTAACTGCTATTTGGTTCAGGGTTACTATCTAAGCCGTCCCCTCAATGGTCTGGACGCGGCTAATTTTTTGGGGAGCTATCCTGTCGACCGTCCCGTTGTTTTATCCCCAAGACGCTCGATGCCGGAGTGGGGCGAGGATAGTCCCTTTGCCCGACTTTAAGGCCGATGAACGCCTGGCGATCTATTTCTTCCCACACCTGGCGGCGCTGGTCAGAGACGGCCCGACGCCGAGCCGCCTCCGGTCGTTTGCCTCGCTATATTCCCCGCTTAGAAACGGTCGATCCCAGCGCCTGGGGACTATGGGCGGGGAGCGAAAAGGAAACGGTTTATGCCGAAGGGGAAACAACCTTTTTTTCCCTGATGAGCGTTGTCAAACCTTTTGTATTGCTTTACCTCTCAAATCTCTACGGAGAAGCGAGCGTCAGCCAGTGGGTCGGCTTCGAGGCGTCGTCTTATCCCTACTATTCACTCGCTCAACTGCAAGCCGACGGCGGTTTTCCCCGCAACGCCTGCCTCAATAGCGGCGCCATTACCCTGGCGGATAAACTCCCCGGAGCCAACCCGGAGGAGCGGGTCAAGAATTTTCAGGACTGGTTCGGTTCCTTGGGGCCCATTTCCTTAACCTTAGACGCGGAACTCTTACAGTCAGTGGAAGCGACCCCGAATCCTCGTAATCGGGCGCTGGTCGAGCTTTTGACCCAAACTGGGCGTTTAAATAATCCAACCGCGGCGCTGGCGACCTATAACCGACTCTGCTGTCTGGGAATGACCGCTCCAGAGTTGGGGCGCCTAGCCTGCCTTCTCTTGCCAGAGTCTCCGTTACCCGGAACCGAACGGGTTCGTCAGACCC
>JAYKIZ010000041.1:0-5802 GCA_035285965.1 Cyanobacteriota bacterium
CGGTTTCGCAACCTGGAGGAAGTGGCGCTGGCGGCCCAGTTAGGCGCTCGGGTGGTGGTTAATGAAGCGTCGGTGGACGATTGGTTGCGGCTACCGGGATTTTCCATCCATCAGGCCCGACAGTTGACGGCATTAACTCAGGGCGGCGTGCAGTTTCTCTGTTTAGAAGACCTGGCGGCGGCGCTGGGTCTGCCGGAACACCGCCTCGAACCCTACGCCCCCATTCTTTTTTTTACCTACCGAGATCCGGAAAGTTCCCTCGCTCCCCGTCGGATTCCGGTGAACTCGGCTTCTGAAGCTCAATTCTTGGCTCTGCCCTGTCTGACCCCGGCCTTAGCGGCGGAGTTATTTCAGGAACGTCAACGGGGCGGCCCTTTCGCGGATCTGGCGGACTTGCAACGGCGCCTAGGGTGGGACGGGGAATTATTGAGTCGAGCCATGTATTATTTGCAATTTTGATAATAATTACGTCCTCCTTTTTTTTCCTCCCTTGTGTTCCTTCCCCCGAGATGGCTATGATGACATCTGGGGATTTTATCTAAACCAGCGCCGTTGTTTAACCGATTTCAGCCGCCGCCCAGCCGCCCAGCGCCTATGCCATTCGACAAAATTCTCATTGCCAATCGGGGCGAGATCGCCCTGCGCATATTGCATAGTTGCGAGGAACTGGGCATCGCCACCGTCGCTGTTCATTCCACTATTGACCGTCAGGCGCTCCATGTTCAACTGGCGGATGAGAGCGTCTGCATTGGCCCTCCCCAAAGTAGCAAAAGTTATCTCAATATCCCTAACATCATCGCCGCGGCGCTGACCCGCAACGCCGGCGCGATTCACCCCGGCTATGGCTTTTTGGCGGAAAACGCCCGCTTTGCCGAAATTTGCGCCGACCATCAGTTGGCTTTTATCGGCCCGTCCCCAGAGGCGATCCGGGCCATGGGGGACAAATCCACGGCTAAAAAAACCATGCAACGGGCCGGGGTGCCCACGGTGCCGGGGAGTCCGGGTTTAATTGACTCGGAGGAAAGCGCTCTGAAAATCGCGGCGGAGATCGGCTATCCGGTGATTATCAAGGCCACGGCGGGGGGCGGCGGTCGGGGAATGCGCTTGGTGCGGGCGGAAGGAGAATTGTCTCGCCTCTTTCAGGCGGCCCAGGGGGAAGCGGAGGCGGCCTTTGGCAACGCCGGCGTTTATCTAGAGAAATTCATTGAAAAGCCCCGCCACATCGAGTTTCAAATCTTGGCGGACAGCTACGGCAACGTGGTTCACCTGGGGGAGCGGGACTGCTCCATCCAGCGCCGTCACCAAAAACTGCTGGAAGAAGCGCCGAGTCCTTTTTTAACGCCCCATCTGCGTAAAAAAATGGGGGAAGCCGCCGTTAAAGCCGCTAAATCGATTCACTATGTCGGCGCCGGCACGGTGGAATTTCTGGTGGATATTAAGGGCAACTTTTATTTCATGGAGATGAACACCCGGATTCAGGTGGAGCATCCCGTGACGGAGATGATTACAGGCTTAGACCTGATCCGGGAGCAGATCCGCGTCGCCCAGGGAGAGAAATTGGGCTTCAACCAATCCCAGGTGCAATTCCACGGTCACGCCATCGAGTGTCGGATTAACGCCGAAGATCCCGATCATAATTTTCGCCCCCATCCCGGCCGGATTAACGGTTACCTGCCCCCCGGCGGCCCCGGCGTCCGCATGGATTCCCACGTTTATACGGACTACGAGATCCCGGCCTATTACGATTCCCTCATTGGCAAACTGATTGTCTGGGGGCCCAATCGGGATCTGGCCATTAAACGGATGCGCCGGGCGTTACGGGAGTGCGCCATTACCGGCATTCCCACCACCATTGATTTTCACCAGCGAATTTTACAAACCCCCGCTTTTTTGGCGGGCGATGTCTATACCAATTTTATTGAGGAACACCTAACGCCGCCATGAAGCCCCTCTCCTTTGACGTTGAAGCCGAAGTCCTAGCCCGCTACCAAGCGGGAGCGAAAACCGTGGAACCGAGTCTCTGTTGTCCAACGGCCTACGACGCCGATTATTTGGCGCTGATTCCCGCGGAAATTCAAGCCAAGGACTACGGCTGCGGCGACCCTAGCCGCTATGTCCAAAGCGGGGAAACGGTATTGGATCTGGGTTCCGGCGCCGGTAAAATTTGCTATATTCTGGCCCAAAAAGTGGGAGCGCAGGGGCAAGTGTTGGGGGTGGATTTTAACGACGAGATGTTAAGTCTAGCCCGCAAGTACCAAGCAGAAATAGCGGAAAAATTGGGCTATGATAACGTCCGTTTTCTCAAGGGCAAAATTCAGGATTTAGCGACGAATTTAGAAGCGCCGGGCGAGATCCTCATCCCCGACGCCAGCGTCGATGTTGTCGTCTCCAACTGCGTCTTAAACCTGGTGCGCCCCGAGGATAAGGCCCAACTTTTCCGGGAAATTTGGCGGGTCTTGAAACCGGGGGGGCGGGCCGTCATCGCCGATATTGTCTGCGACACGGCGCCGACGGACGCCATTCGCGCCGACCCGGAACTCTGGAGTGGCTGTATCGCCGGCGCTTTTCAGGCGGAGGATTTTCTCGGCGCTTTTACCCGGGCGGGTTTTGAGCGAGTGGAAATCCTAGAGCGCCGGGAGGAACCCTGGCGAGTCGTGGACGGCGTTGTTTTTCGCTCCATGACTCTGCGGGCCGATAAAAATCCGGCGCTGAAGCGGGCCTGCTGTGGTTAAGAGTTGATTTGCCCCCTAAATCCCCCAATTCTGGGGGACTTTGAAACTGAGAAAAGCTCTAAACTCCCCCCAAGGTTGGGGGGCTGGGGGGGCTAGGCAGATGGAGATCCGCCCCCTAAATCCCCCCAATTCTGGGGGACTTTGAACTCAGGGAGACTCCAAACTCCCCCCAAAGTTGGGGGGCCGGGGGGGCTAGGCGTTTAAAACCGCCGCGGCGGCCTGTTTCCCCGATAGAGCGGCGCCTTCCATACTGTCGATGTAGTCCTGTTGGGTGTAGCTCCCCGCTAGGAAAAAGTTAGGAATGGGAGTGCGTTGGCTGGGGCGATAGACATCCATTCCCGGCGCTTCTTTATACAGGGATTGGGCGAGTTTGACGACGTTAAACCAAGTCACGTTTAACTCCGCCGCCGAGGGAAAGAGGGATTTAACCTGTTTAACGATGCGGTAGGCGATGGCTTCATTATTTTCCTTAATAAAGGGATCGCCGGGAGTCAAGACCAGTTGCAGTAAAGACCCCTCGCCTTCCCGGAAATAGTCGGCGGGACTGGTTAAAGCTAAATCGGCGAAACAGGAAAAATCGGCGTCGGGGGTGTAGAGCAAGTTATCCAAGCCCACGGCCTGCTGGAGTTGTCGCCGTTTTTCCGGGTCGTTTAATTCCGTCACCCAACCGTCAAACCGCAGTTGCACCGTCGCCACCGGCACGGTTTCGAGTTTATAAATATTGTCAAACAAGTCCCAGCGCCGCCAGGCTTCCGGCAACAGCCGTTGCACTCCCGGCACATCGCAGGCGCAAATATAGGCGTCCGCGGTCACGGTCTCCGCGTCGGCGCCGTTGGCCACGCTGAGGCCGGTAATTTTTACGGCGCCGTTTTCTTCCTCGGTGTAAATTTCCCGCACCTGACGACGGGTGTGAATTTTGGCGCCCCTGGCTTCCAGATAGTTCAAAATGGGTTGATGGAGATATTCCTGCGGGGAGCCTTCCAGCATCCGCAGAACCGACGCCTCCGTGCGGGCGGCGAAGAATTGGAAAATGGTCAACATACAGCGGGCAGAAATGGCCCGAGTGTCGATAAACCCGAGGGCGTAGGCGATGGGGTCCCACATTTTTTTCAGGCTCCCCTCGTTGCCCCCCTGTTTCAGAAACCAATCGGCGAAACTGACCCGGTCTAATTCCCGAATCGTCGTCATAGCGCCGTCAAAATCCACGAGACCCCGCACTAAAGGACTGGTGCCCAGCGCCAAGGAATTGGCCACTTTATCCTGGGGCGAGAGTTGAGAGGTGGTAAAAAAGGCCTTGAGTCCGTGGAACGGCGCTCCGGTAAAAAAGCGAAAATCCAGTTCCCCCAGACGGCCGCCCCGATTGACGAAGGTGTGGGTGTGTTGCTTCAAGCGGAGATTTTGCAAAGCGCCGACCTTTTCCATCAGCGCGAAGAGGTTATAGTAACAGCCAAAGAAGACGTGGAGACCCATCTCGATATGGTTCCCCTCTTTATCTACCCAACTGCCCACCTTACCCCCCACAAAGGGCCGAGACTCGAAAATCTCCACTTCCCAGCCCGCGTCCGCTAAGGCCACCGCAGTAGAAAGACCCGCCAGACCGGCGCCGATGATCACCCCTCGCATACGCTCTCAGTTATCCTTCGTGAAAAATAGTGTGCCTACGGATTATAACCGATGGCCCCGGCGGCGCCCCGTCCTGAAAAAGCGAGAGCGGCGGTTGCCTCCCTCGGGGGTACTGGGTAGAGGTGACTTGGCGTTGGTAAAGTTTTGTTACGGCGTTGTGTCAGTCCGGGAAATCGGCGCTATATTTCTGAAAACGGCGCTTGTCGGTGCTGGAGGTTCTGTTCAAAGGAGGTCATTTTTAGTACAGTAATCTGTCTGACACGCTCATAGGAGTGATATACGGAAAACTTCTTGAAATCATGCCAAAATGGAGTGATATGCCGAAAGTTTCCACATATCGTTATCGTGGGGAGTGTTATACGGAAAGTTTCCGTCTAATCCCTAGTTAAGTGTAAAAAATAGGATTGAGAAAATTAAGGAATTAGTTATGGATGATTATGCGAAGTATGAAGCTGTTTGTAAAAGAATTAGAAGTTCAAATCAGCAATTGCTAACTAATTTCAAGAATTGGCTTCAATCATCAAATCTGTCAGAAAAAACAATAAATAATCATATTTCAAATATTGATTTTTATATTAATGAATATCTACTCTACGAAGATCCAGTTAAACCTGAAGAAGGTATCAATAGTATAGATATGTTTTTAGGATATTGGTTCATCAAAAAGGCGATGTGGGCAAGCAAGTCAAGTATAAAGAGTAATGCAACTAGCCTTACGAAGTTTTACACATTCTTGCTTTATAAAGGGTTGATAGATCAAGATGATTTAAATGAACTTAAAGCAACAATAAAAGAGGAGATGCCAGAATGGCTTGAAACTCTTAAGCGATACGATGACCCGTCAAATGAAGACATGGAGGATGTTTGGGGTATTTAGCATAAAGCGCCTAACCGGCGCTTGCAACGGAACGGGAGTATACGCTATATATCGGCTTCAGAGTGCATTGCCGTCCGCTGAAGCGCAAGCCGTTAGACTACATAAATCCTTAAAAATCCCATTCACTTTAAAACTAGGAGGATCTGTATATTGAGGCTTTGATGCAACTGCTATACTACCCACTCTTCTTAGAGGTAAACCAGATGATTTCTCCCCAACTAATTGCCACCCTCGACAAACTGCCTCCCCTCCTCCAATCCGAAATTCTCCACTATGCTGAATACCTGACTGCTAAATACGCGGCCCTCCCTCAACCCGAAGCGCCGCCCAAAATCTATCGCCAAGCCGGAACTATGAAAGGGAGGTTCAAAATGGCAGGAAACTTTGACGCTCCCTTAGAAGATCTCAAAGACTATATGTAACCATGACTTATCTACTTAATGCCCATACCCTGGTTTGGTTCTTGGAAAATGATCCCCAGTTACCTCAAACCACTTTTATTGAGTGTACAGTTCGTCTAGTTTACGCATGAGGTACTCGTTGCAGTTGCTCTCCCTGGCTGGTAATAGT
>JAYKIZ010000042.1:0-3026 GCA_035285965.1 Cyanobacteriota bacterium
AGAGGAGCGGGAATCCCAGGGACAAGCGCCGATTATTTTTGGTCTAGGCTTGCTTTTTGTTTTCCTAGTTTTAGCGGCCCAGTACGAAAGTTATGTTGACCCCGCCATTATTATGCTGGCGGTGCCCCTAGCTATGATGGGCGCTCTTCTGGCCCAACTGAGTCGGGGTTTCGCCAACGACGTCTATTGTCAAATCGGGCTGGTGATGTTGATTGGCTTGGCCAGTAAAAACTCCATTTTGATTGTGGAATTCGCCAACCAATTGCGGGCCCAGGGGTTGCCCCTGATTAAAGCCGCGGTGGAAGCCTCCCAGGCGCGCCTACGGCCCATTTTGATGACGGCGCTTTCGACCCTCTTGGGCATTTTTCCCCTCACCATCGCCTCCGGCGCCGGCGCCGGCAGTCGTCAGAGTTTAGGGACGGCGGTCTTTGGCGGGATGTTGATCGCCACCTTTTTAAGTCTCTTTATCGTGCCCATTCTCTACATCATCATTAAATCCCTGACGGCGCCGGATCCCCAGAAACCCGTCGTCGATGTGGAGTCATTGGAGGCCGGGCTGAAAGAGCCTCTAGTCGCGGGCAGAAAGTAAGACCCCGTCCCCTTCGGCCACGCTCAGGGGACGTTAACTGGCTACGGTCAGGGAGCCGCTATGCTAACTTTCAGAGAGCAAAGGGCTGACTGTCCAACAAAATCTCCAACTCCTCGGCCCTGACCGGCGGGCTAAATAAATATCCCTGACCGCAATCGCACCCATTTTCCCGTAAAAAATCCCATTGTTCTTGGGTTTCAACGCCCTCGGCGATCACTTCCATTTCTAAATGCCGCGCGAGGGAAATCATCGCTTTGACCAGCGCCGCCGTCTGGGGATCGGCGGGGAGTTTGTCCACAAAGGAGCGGTCAATTTTTAAGCACTGGAAATGAAAATGGTGGAGATAGCTCAGGGAAGAATAGCCCGTGCCAAAATCGTCTAGGTCTAAGCGAATATTTAATTTCCCCAACTGTTCGAGAGTTTCAATGATGTCGGGGTGGCGGTCGAGGAGAACATTTTCCGTAATTTCCAGGGCCAACTGTTGGGGATTGATCTGATGGAGCGCCAAGACAGACTCCAACATTTCCAGAAAATAACTATCCCGCAGTTGACGGGGAGAAATATTCAACCCCAACACGCGAAAAGAGGGCCGGGATTGCCAGAGCGCCAACTGCTGGCAGGCTTCCTCAATGATCCATTCGCCCACATCGATAATTTGTCCCGTTTCCTCGGCGATGGGGATAAAGTCCTCGGGACTGACCTCTCCGAGGGTTTGATTTCGCCACCGCAATAAACCTTCGGCGCCGATAACGCGCCCAGTTTGCAAATCCAGACAGGGTTGATAAAGGAGGCTGAACTCCCGGCGCTTTCTGGCCTGGCGCAGTTCCGTTTCCAACTGGAGGCGGGTTTGGGCGACGGCGTTCATGGGGGCGGTGAAAAATTTAAAGGTGTCCCGCCCGTCGGCCTTGGCGGCGTACATGGCGGTGTCGGCGTTTTTGAGCAAATCTTCCGGGGCGTAACCGTCTTCGGGAAAAATGGCGATACCGATACTGCCATTGATAAATAATTCATGGGAATTGAGAGAAAAGGGTTGCCGCAATAAGCCTAAAATCCGCTTAGCGATGGTGGCTAAATCTAAGGGGGCCTTGACTTTGGAAACCACGATGAGAAATTCGTCTCCTCCTAGACGGGCGACGGTATCGGACTTACGAACGGCTCGCTCTAGGCGTTGGGCGACTTCCTTGAGAAGCAGATCGCCGGTGTCGTGGCCCAGGGTGTCGTTAATTTTTTTGAAATTATCTAAATCCACAAATAACACTCCCACCAGATGCTGATGGCGCTGGCCGTGGTCTAGCGCTTGTTTGAGGCGGTCTTGTCCGAGAGTGCGGTTGGGCAGGCCCGTGACGGGGTCGTAGTTGGCTTGGTAAAAAAGCAGTTCTTCCTGTTCCTTTTGGCGGGTAATATCTTCCTTGACGGCGACGTAGTGGGTAATTTGTCCCTGGGCGTTGCGGATGGGAGAAATGGAGGCTTTTTCCCAGTAAAGTTCCCCGTTTTTCTTGCGATTATGAAACTCCCCATGCCATTCTTGACCAGCGCTGAGGGTTTCCCACAGTTTGCGGTATTCCTGAGAGGAAGTGTGACCCGATTTCAGAACTCTCGGATTTTGCCCTTGCACTTCCGCCAAGGAATAGCCGGAAATCTGTTCAAACTTAGGGTTGACGTAATCAATATTCCCCTCAGCGTTGGTAATCACAATGGAGGCGGGACTTTGCTCGCAGGCTTGGGAAAGCACTTGTAGTTGCTCTTCCGTCCGGCGCCGTTCGGTAATATCTAAAAAGATCAATAAACAGGCTTGAATACCGTTAAAGCGAATTTGACCGGCGGAAATTAACATGGTGGCTATTTCTCCGGCCCGATTGAGGATTTCCGCTTCCTGGTTGCGGACTTGGTCGCCGGTTTGGAGGGTTTCGAGGATCTGTTGTCTCACGTCCAGAGAGCGCCAGAGGTTTAACTCTAAATCAGTTTTGCCGATAATTTCTGATTTGGGAAGACCTAAAAATTGGCGAAAACTATCATTAATTTCTAAAATATTGCCCTGGGTCGGCGTGCAGATCAAAATTGGCTGGGGGGTATAATTAAAAGCGATATGAAATTTTTCTTCGGAACTGCGAATCGCCAACGCCTGTCGTTGATTTTCTTCCAGTTGTGTTTGTAGCTCTTGATTCCGGCGCTGGAGTTCCTGGGTAAGGTGACGGATTTTCAGTTGAGTTTTGATACGAGCAATCACTTCTTCCCGGCGTAGGGGTTTGTGGAGATAGTCCACAGCGCCGAGACTCAGACCCTTGACAATATGATCCGTGTCCGTCAGCGCCGTGATAAAAATAACGGGAATTTCCTGGGTGAGGGGCAAACTCTTCAAGCGCCGGCAGGTTTCAAATCCATCGATGCCAGGCATGAGGATATCTAGTAAGATAATATCCGGCAGGACTTTTTGAAT
>JAYKIZ010000043.1:0-8378 GCA_035285965.1 Cyanobacteriota bacterium
TGAACGCCCTGCTCCAGTTAGCCAAGGGCCCCTCGACGGCGCCGGCAACGGAAAACGCCCCGGCCGTCGTCAAGCGCCTAGCTTGGTTTGTGACCCTCCACAGCCCCACCCACTTTAGCCTCGCCCCTAGGGAGCAGGCCTGGAGTAAAAAAGGAGAATGGACCGCAGGCCGGGCCGTGGCCCTCAAACGCCTGAATAAACAGGTGGAGGAGCTGGATTACCTGACGCCCCAGGACTGGCGCATTTGCGGTCATCTGGAAACAACCCATCGGGGCTACTACGGGCAGGTGGACTACGAATTTAGCGAATTGGCCTTTAGCGCCCTGGTCGGTCATCCCTATGTCTTTCTCGACGACCAACCTGCGGTTCAGTTAGAAGTCATCGCCGGAGAGCCAGAACTGTTGGTCAAAAATACCGGCGCCGGGCGCCTAGTTCTGGAACTCCAGCCCAGTTTAGCCATGGCGGACAAAATCCTAGTGCTCCGGGACGGTCTCACCCGTTTAAAGGTGATTACCCTCACCCCCCAACACGAGCAGATCGCCACTATTTTGGGGTCGAAAAATCGCCTAGAGGTGCCCGAAGCGGCCCAGGATCAAGTCCTCAGCGCCATTAATTCCCTGGCCAGTTTAGTCACCATTCATTCCGACATCGGCGGCGGCGCCGAAAACGCGGAGGAATTGCCCGCCAGCAGTCTGCCCCACATCCATCTTTTGCCCCTGGGGGGCGGCCTCAAAGCGGCGCTGTTAACCCGGCCCTTTGGGGAGGCGGGGCCCTACTGCCAACCGGGGAAAGGGGGAGCGACCCTGATTACGGAAATTAACGGCGCTCGCTACCAGACTCGTCGGGATTTGCGGGAGGAGACGGAGCAAGCTCGGGCCATTGTCAAAGCCTGCCCCACCTTGGCGCTTCAGGACGGCGAGGGGGAGGAATGGTTATTGGAAGACCCGGAACATTGCCTAGAACTGCTTTTGGAACTGCAAGACCTAGGGGAACGGGTCAAGGTGGAATGGCCCGAGGGGGAAAAACTGCGGGTGCACCAGCGGGCCGGTTTTGGGCAATTTAACCTCAATATCAACCGCCAGCGGGATTGGTTCGCCGCGGAGGGAGAATTGCGGATTGACGATAGCTTAGTGCTCAATCTTCAGCAGTTGATGGATCTGTTGGAGCAAAGTCCGGGGCGTTTTATTCCCCTAGCGGACGGGCAGTTTGTGGCGCTCACCCAGGAGTTTCGCCAGCGCCTAGAGGAGTTAAAGGCCTTCTCCGATAAGCAGGGAGCGGGGCGCCGTTTTAATCCCCTGGCGGCGCTGGCGCTGGAAGACCTCTTTGACGAGGTGGCGGATTTACAGGCGGACCGCCATTGGCGGGAGCATTGCCAGCGCATTCGGGAGATGAAGGATCTCAATCCCCAAGTGCCCTCCACGCTCCGGGCGGAATTGCGGGACTATCAGTTGGAAGGTTTTCAATGGTTAGCCCGCTTGGCCCATTGGGGCGTCGGCGCTTGTCTGGCGGACGATATGGGCTTAGGGAAAACCGTGCAGGCTTTGGCCTTAATCTTGACCCGGGCGGCGTCGGGGCCCGTCTTAATCGTGGCGCCCACCTCCGTTTGTCCCAACTGGATCGCGGAGGCCCGGCGCTTCGCCCCCACCTTGAATCCCTGCCAATTCGGCGCCGGAGACCGGGCTTCGGCGCTGGAGAATTTACAGCCTTTTGATCTGGTGGTCTGCACCTACGGGCTGTTGCAACAGGAAGAAGTGGCGGAGCTTTTGGCCCAGGTGGAGTGGCAGGTGATTGTGCTGGACGAAGCCCAAGCCATTAAAAATATGGCCACCAAACGTTCCCAAGCCGCCATGACGCTTCAGGCTCAATTCAAGATGATCACCACCGGCACCCCTATTGAGAACCATTTGGGGGAACTCTGGAACCTCTTCCGTTTTATTAACCCCGGTCTCTTGGGATCCTTGGAAAGTTTCAACGAGCGGTTCGCCAATCCCATCGAGCGCCTGCAAAGCAAACCCGCCCGCCAACAACTGCGGCGCTTGATCCAGCCCTTTATCCTCCGGCGGACTAAATCTCAAGTTCTCCAGGAATTGCCCCCCCGCACGGAAATTCTCCTCCAGGTGGAACTGAGCCAGCAGGAAATGGCCTTCTACGAAGCCCTGCGGCGCCAAGCGGTGACCAAGTTGGAAAACAGCGAGGCCGAACCCGGCGCTAAACACCTGCAAGTTTTGGCGGAAATTATGCGCCTGCGCCGGGCCTGTTGTAATCCCAGTCTGATTCTGCCGGAGAGCGCCATTCCCAGTTCCAAGTTAGAAACCTTTGGGGAAATTGTGGGAGAACTGTTGGAAAATCGCCACAAGGCCCTCGTTTTTAGCCAGTTTGTGGATCATTTAAATATCCTCCGGGCCTACCTCGACCAGCGCCGGATTCACTACCAATACCTAGACGGCTCCACCCCCATGAAGGCCCGACAACAACGGGTGGAGGCCTTCCAACGGGGGGAAGGGGACGTCTTTTTAATTAGCCTCAAGGCCGGGGGCACGGGCTTAAACCTTACTGCCGCCGACTATGTGATCCACATGGACCCCTGGTGGAATCCCGCCGTGGAGGATCAGGCGTCCGACCGGGCCCACCGCATTGGGCAGAAGCGCCCCGTCACCATTTACCGTCTGGTGGCGAAAAACACCATTGAGGAAAAGATCGTCGATCTGCACCACCAAAAACGGGATCTAGCGGATAGCCTCCTGGAAGGCGCCGACCTGAGCGGCAAGGTCTCCACGGAGCAACTGTTGGCGCTGATTAGCGGGGATTAGCCATGGCCATTCCCCAGGGAGAAACCCTGCTTTTTACCCCGGCGTCGCCCCAACCCGGCGCTGTTCCCTTAATCTTCGCCTTTCCCAACAGCTACAGCGTCGGTATTACCAGCCTCGGTTACCAGACGGTTTGGGCCGCCCTCGCCAGTCGGGAGGATTTGCAGGTAAGTCGCTTATTTTTAGACTGTGGGGAGGACTTACCCAGAGCGCCGGAATTACTGGGTTTTTCTTTTTCCTGGGAGTTGGACTACGGCAATATCCTGACCCTGTTGGAGCGGTTAAATATCCCCCTGCTGGCGACGGAGCGGGGAGAAAATCATCCCCTGGTCTTTGGCGGCGGCCCGGTTCTCACGGCCAATCCCGAACCCTTCGCGGACTTTTTCGACCTCATTTTATTGGGGGATGGGGAAACCTTAATCCCGGCGTTCATCGACGCTTACCAGAACATCCGGGGGAAAAACCGGGAAGAACAATTAACGGCGCTGGCCCAGATTCCGGGGATCTATGTCCCCAGCGCCTATTCTGTGAGTTATACGGAACTAACGGGGCCCATCGCCGCCATTACCCCCAGGGATCACACGATTCCCGCCACCGTCCAGAAACAGACCTACCGGGGCGACGCCCTCCTGGCCTCCACCGTCGTCACCCCGGCGGCGGCTTGGGAAAATATTTTCATGGCGGAAGTGGTGCGCAGTTGCCCGGAGATGTGCCGCTTTTGCCTGGCCAGTTATCTAACCCTACCCTTTCGGGTGGCGGATTTAGAAGGCTCACTGATCCCCGCCATTGAACGGGGGCTACAGACCACCCGGCGCCTGGGTCTCCTCGGCGCTTCGGTGAGTCAACACCCGGAATTTAGCGAGCTTTTAAATTACCTCGCCCAACCCCAATACCAGGACGTGCGTTTGAGCTTAGCCTCGGTGCGAACCAACACCGTCACTCCCCAACTGGCCCAAACCTTAGCCCAACGGGGTAGTAAATCCCTGACCATCGCCATTGAAAGCGGCTCGGAAAAAATCCGGCGCATTGTTAATAAAAAACTGGAGCAGGAGGAAATTTTTACCGCTGCGGCCAACGCCAAGGCCGGGGGGCTGAAGGGGCTGAAATTTTACGGTATGGCGGGGGTGCCGGGGGAAACGTTAAACGATCTAGAGGCCACGGCGGCGCTGTTTAAACAACTCAAAAAAACGGCGCCGGGCCTGCGCTTAACCCTGGGTTGCAGCGCCTTTGTGCCCAAATCCCACACCCCTTTCCAATGGTTAGGGGTGAACCCAGAGGCGGAAAAGCGCTTGCAATGGCTCCAAAAGCATCTGCGGCCCCTAGGGGTGGACTTTCGCCCGGAGAGTTACCAATGGTCGGTCATCCAGGCACTTCTTTCTCGGGGCGACCGGCGCTTGACGCCTTTATTACTCCTAACTCGGGACTACGGGGACAGCCTGGGCAGTTACAAACGGGCCTTTAAGGAACTGCGGGGACAACTACCGCCCCTGGATTTTTATGTTCATCAGGATTGGCCCCGGGATTGGGTTTTACCCTGGAACCACTTACTGGGCCCCCTACCAGCGCCGACCTTAGCGAAACACCTGGAGACGGCGCTGGGGCAGATGACGGATTCCAGATGACAGATTTCAGACTTTAGACTTGAGGTCGCCAGCTCAAGTTGACAAAGAGCGAAGCTTGAGGAACCCCCTTTCCTCACCAATGGGGCGGCGCTGTGGGTTCACCCCTACCCTCCAGGACGGTCAGCTTCGGGAGTCTGTCATTATTTTCGATAGCTCTCAGACCGATTGACCGGCGCTTTTTGGGTCGTCGCGTCCCGTACCGCTTCCATAAATTGGGTTACCCGAATCGGATCGATGGGTTCGGCGATCTTGCCGTGGCGCTTGAGGGAACTGGCCACAATCACTCCATCCGCGGCCTGCAATAATTGCCCCACATTATCCCAATCGGCGCCGCTCCCGATGAAAACAGGAGTCTCCTGGGCCGCGGCTTTGGCCAGTTCTAAATCCTCCAGATTCGGGGGACTGCCCGTAGCCCAACCGGAGAGGATCACCCCGTCCGCCAGCCCCCGGTGAATGGTGTCTCCCACGGCGGCGCTTAAATTGGCCATGCCCAAAGGGCGGGCGTGTTTAACCAAGACGTCCGCTAAAATCGCCACTTCGGCGCCCAGTTCCCGGCGATAGCGGAGCAGTTCGTGGGCCTTGCCCTCAATCAAGCCTTGATCCGTGGCCATGACGCCGGTGAGCACATTGACCCGAATAAATTGAGCGCCGACGCAGGCCGCCACCGCCAGGGAGCTCTGGGCGTCGTTCCGTAGGAGGTTGATCCCCACGGGTAAAACCACGAGGTTCATAATCCGATCCACAATCAGGGTGACGGCGCTAACCGTGGCGGGATTAACCGCGCCTTTGGTAAAGGGGGCGTCAAAAAAATTTTCCACAATAATGCCATCCACGCCCCCCGCCGCCAGGGCCGTCGCTTCCTGTTCCGCTCGCTCAATCACGGCTTCGAGGTTGCCGCCCCAGCGGGCCGAGGCGGGGAGAGGCAGGAGATGAACCACGCCAATAACGGGGTTCCGGGTCTGAAAAATTCGAGTTAAGTCCACTGCGCTGAAATCCTAGGTCGCCCCGGAGGAGGCGTTCACACTTGGGCGGGCGACGAGGCCAGTTAACCATGTTACCCTACCAGCGCCGTCGTTTTTGGGGGCGGGGATAGAGACCGGGCTGTTAAACCTCCCGCAAACCAGAACAACCCCCAAACCATAGCCTACCGATTAGACAAAGAAATTGCCCACTGGGATGGTTCCCAGCGCCGGAAAAGCGCCGGTAATGCCGGTGAGGTTAATCACCAAATCATTAGCGCTTTGGAATCCCGCCGTCCCGTCGTTAACGATCAGGTAGGTGGAAGTGTTGGCTCGGACTAAAGCGGCGCTGTTAATTCCTAGCGCTTGATTCCCCGCAGTGGCGCCGTCGGTGTCGGCGAAGACATTGGTAACGATGGTGTTGATGTTTGTGGTCGCACTATCGGCCGCTCGGGTGAAGACGACAGGAGCATTCATAACGGCGCCGCTTTGAGTGAGTAAATCAATTTTATCGGCGCCGATGGCAAAGTCGCTGATCCGGTCGAGGGCGGTAACAGTGGATTGACCGAATTGGAAGACAAAGACGTCGTTACCGCCTTTCCCGGACAAGGTATCGGCGCCGGCGCCGCCGTTGAGGATATTCGCTCCGGTGTTGCCGGTGAGTTTGTTGTTTAGACTGTTGCCAGTTCCGTTGATATTGGCGCTACCGCTGAGGGTCAGATTTTCGAGGTTAGCGCCGAGGGTGTAGCTGATACTGGCTTTAACGGTGTCGGCGCCTTCGTTGGGATTTTCGACCACCACATCACCGATGTTATCAACAGTGTAGGTATCGTTGCCTAAACCGCCAATCATGGTGTCGGCGCCGGCTTTGCCGTCTAGAGTGTCGTTTCCGGCTAAACCAATGAGGGTGTTATTGCCCGAATTGCCGGTAAGTTTGTTGTTTAGGGCGTTACCCGTGCCGTTGAGGTTAGCGCTACCGGTGAGGGTCAGGTTTTCGACATTATTGGGGAGGGTGTAGGTAATAGAGGCTTGAACTGTATCGGTTCCTTCGTTGGCGCTTTCTGTCACCACATCCCCGACATTATCAACGGTGTAAGTGTCGTTCCCCAGTCCCCCAATCAGCGTGTCGGCGCCAGCTTTTCCATCTAGGCGATCATTTCCTCCTAATCCGAGGATAGTATCGTTATCAGGAGTACCATTGAGTTGATCATTACCTTCAGACCCTGTAATTGTTGGGCCAGTAGAAGTATCGTTACTGAAAGCAGGCGCGCCGGGGTCAAGAATTTGTCCATTGGCCGTTAGGTCGTCGTCTCCTCGTTGACCATCAACGAAATGTAGAATAATTTCATTTTGACCATCACCATTAATGTCTTGGAAGACTGCGCCAGTATTGGTTAACGCATCAAACGCAAAATTGTACCAATGAGGATTGACATTGTCGGGAGTTGGCCCATATTTCCAATAACTGTTAGCCGCGCTTCCTTGAGGTAAGAATAGAGTAAGAGTTGTGGAACTACCTGAAGTAATTTCCGGGATGGTAAAGTCAAAAAATCCTAGAGAAAAATCTACGTTTGGGGGAGTATTGACCGGGTCAGGATTGGAAATTGTTTGAACATCGACAGCAGATTGACCCAAGGGGGCGGCAAAAGTCACGTATCCACTGCTAGGTGTTTGGATGGCAACAATATTGTCTTGCTGGTCATCAGGAATACCATCAAAGTTACCATCTTCAGGGGGGGCAAAGTCATTGTCGGTGATGGTGATGGCTTGGGATGTCGTACTGCCTAATACCAAACCTGATGAGGGGTTAGTTAGGGTTAGGGTTGCGGTTTCTGGGCCTTCAATCAGGGCGTCATCTGCCACAGTAAAGGTAACTGTGCCTGTGGTTTGTCCATTTAAAATGTTGATTGTGCTATTGCTGAGATTGTAGTCGCCTAATGTGATTCCGGTTCCTGTAATGGCTACGTCAATGCTCTGATCGCCAATGACGGGGTCGGTGGCGGTAGCGGTGACGGTGATAACGGTAGTTCCCGCTTCTGAACCTGTATTGGCGCTAGCGGATAAATTGACGCGGGGGAAGTCGTTATCGGTGATGGTGACAGTTTGGGATGTAGTGCTACCCAACAGTAAACCGGAGGAGATGCTACTGATGCTGATAGTGGCGGTTTCTGTTCCTTCTACCAGGGTGTCGTTAACGATGGTAAAGGTTCTCGTGCCAGTTGTTCCTCCGCTAGGGATGTTGATCACACTATTACTGAGGGTGTAATCTCCTGAGGTGACGCCGGTTCCTGTAACCGCAAGATTGACAGTTTGATTACTTAACACTGGGCTAGAGGCAGTAGCCGTTACAGTAATCACGCTTGTCCCGGCTTCTGTGCCAGTATTACTACTGACGGATAGATTAATGTAGGGAAAGTCATCATTAATTATCGTAATATTGCGGCTAGAGGTACTGCCTAATGCTAAACCGGACGAAGGATTACTAATGGTTAAGGTGGCGGTTTCTGTTGGTTCAACTAGGGTGTCATTAACTACGGTAAAGGTAACTGTGCCGGCGCTGGAGCCACTCGGAATGGTAATCGTATTATTACTGAGGGTATAATCTGCCGACGATACTGTTCCTGAAACGCTTAGGCTAACGCTTTCATTGCGTAATACAGGGCTAAGAGTGGTGGCAGTTACGGTAATAACGGTTGTCCCCGCTTCTGTTCCGGTAGCGGCGCTAACAGAAAGATTAACGGGTTGGATGTAGATGAAATTATCTGAAGTCAGGGATAGGTTAGTAACGCCTTGGAAAATACCGATAAGTTCGTCGGGTTCGCTACCGGATTTGTCTAGATAAAGTTCTGTATTACTGCCAACAATGTTAAGGCGGTAAAGAGAAGCGCTCCCCGCTAGTTGGATAATATCTTCTGCTTCAAAGCCAATGATGTAGGCGTAATCATAGATTCCGGCAGTCGTGTTATCAAGGTCATCGTAGTATTGTTTAA
>JAYKIZ010000044.1:0-8078 GCA_035285965.1 Cyanobacteriota bacterium
TGACTGACGCGGTTGCGAACCTGAATATTAGCCCGGAGGTCTGACAAAACTTGAGGATCGTAGGGGGTTGCGGCCATAAGCGACTCTGAATAAACTGTTTGTCGTTTCTCTAAATTTCAGGGGATTAATAGACTTCCCGATAGCGTTTGGCGAGGAAATGACCCACCACATTTAACGCCAAAGTCATCAATACCAGGGTTAACCCCGCTACAAAAATCGTCTGGTAAGCGATACTGCCGTGGGGAAGATCGCCCAAGCTCACCTGCACAATATAGGCGGTAATGGTGGCGGCTTCATCCAGAGGGTTAAAGGTCAAATTGGGCTGGAGTCCCGAGGCGATGGCCACAATCATCGTCTCCCCCACCGCCCGAGAAGCGCCGAGGATATAGGCGGCGATAATGCCGGAAATAGCCGCGGGAAACACCACTTTAATCGCCGTTTGCAAACGAGTGGCGCCCATGGCGTAGGAGCCTTCTTTGAGAGAAATGGGCACGGCCCGCATGGCGTCTTCGCTGATGGAACTCACTAGGGGAATAATCATTAAACCCATCACCAAACCGGCGCTGAGCATATTAAACCCCGGCAGATCCGGGAGAATCACCTGTAGCGCCGGCGTGACGAATAAAAGGGCGAAATAACCATAGACCACCGTGGGGATGGCCGCCAATAGCTCCAGCGCCGGTTTGACGGACTCCCGCAGTCGGGCGTCGGCGTACTCGCTCAGATAAATCGCCACAATGGTTCCCAAGGGAATGGCGATGGTCAGCGCCACCACCGTCGTCACCAAAGTGCCCGACAACAGGGGCATAATCCCGTACTTGGGATCTTCAAATAAAGGCGACCATTCCGTTTCCGTGAAAAATTCCCAGAGGGAAACTTTTTGGAAAAACTGCCAAGATTCTTCCACCAGAATAAAGAGAATGGCGATGGTGGTCAGCACCGACGTCAGCGCCGCTAAAAAAAGAACGCCCGTAATAATGCGCTCGCGCCAAGTTCTAATGGCTTTGGGGGAGAGATAATCGGCTTTTTCTAACGCGGGGGGGCGATTCGCCATAGTGTTAAGAATGTATGGGCAAGAATAGGATTTTGATTAAGCTGATATTTGCCAAGCGCTAATGGTCGTAAGAGGGCTGAGCTAACGGCGAGGGCTTCGGCTACGCTCAGCCCTCGATTCGCTCCTCTTTTCCGTTCCCTGAGCGTAGCCGAAGGGAACGGGGGAGGCGAGAGTTGGGAATCTAGTCTTTGGATTCCAGTTTCAGCAACTCGTCAATAGTGACGCCGACGGTGTCTTGACCGACGAAGACGCTACCGAATTTGTTTTTGTTGAAGTGGTTCATGGCGGTGGTGTAGGCGCTGGGGGGCAGGGGCACGTATTTCACCGCTTTCACCAACTTAGGCGCGTTCTTCATGTAGAACTCGACAAACTGCTTCACCTCGGGGCGAGCTTTGGCTTTGTCGCTGACGTAGATGAAGATGGGGCGAGAGAGAGGAACGTAGGTGTTGTTGGTGACGGTTTGCAGAGAGGGCAGAACCGGTTTGCCTTTGTTAACAATAGGAACGGCTTTCACCCGATTTTTGTTGGCTTCGTAGTAGGCGTAGCCAAAATAGCCGATGGCGTTTTTATCCCGGCTAATGCCTTGGATCAGAACGTTGTCGTCTTCGCTGGGGGTGAAGTCCTTGCGGCTGGATTTGGCTTTGCCCATGATGGCTTCGGTGAAATAGTCAAAGGTTCCCGAATCGGCGCCGGGGGCGTAGAGTTTCAGGGGCGCGTTCGGGAATTTGGGATCAATCTGGTTCCAGTTGGTGATCTTACCCTGGGCCGCGGGTTCCCACATTTTTTTCAACTGCTCGGGGGTCAGGCTCTTAACCCAGGTGTTGCGGGGGTTGACCACCACGGTGAGGGCGTCGAAGGCGACGGGCATTTCCACAAAGCGAATGCCTTTCTTTTTGCAGGCTTCCCGCTCGGAGGCGCTGATGGGGCGGGAGGCGTTGGAAATATCCGTGTCGCCGGCGCAGAATTTCTTAAAGCCGCCGCCGGTGCCGGAAATACCGACAGTGACCCTAGCTTTGCCTTTTTGGGCTTTTTGAAAATCTTCCGCCACCGCTTCGGTGATGGGGTAAACCGTGCTAGAACCGTCGATCTTAACAGTGGGCACCCCCTGGGAGTTGACGGGGATCTGGGTCAAAGTAAAAGCGCCGGCGGCGGCGACAGCGGTCAGCGCCGTAACTTTTTTGAGGGCGCCGGGCCCGGAGAAAGACCGGAAAGGGCTGTTTAACATAACTCTAGGGTTCCCTAAAAGCGATAACTGGATTCACGCCCTATCATGGCAAGGGAAGGAGAGAAACAGGTTTAAGAAAAGGTAAAGTTTTGGTTAAGAGGAACCGGGATTATGAAACTGAGACAGCGCCCATTTGGCGGTTTCTTGCACCTCTTCGTCCTGGTCGTAGGTGGCGTCCGTCAGCAGTTGGCTAATTTGGGAGAGGACGTCGTAGAGGCGGCTTAAATCCCGGACGGCGTTTTTGCGCACCTGGGGATTGAGATCCTGTAAAGACAGCGCCAGGGCTTGATTCATCGGTTTTAGGGTGCGGCCGCTGATTTGAGACAGCGCCTCCAGAATTAAACTGCGCTCCTGAGGGTCGCTCTCGGCCATCAGATCCACCAAGGGTTTAACCGCCCGGGAGTCCCCCCTGCGGGCGAGATCCCAGATCACTTTTTTCCGGCGCCGGGGATCGTTGAGTCCTTGGATTTGGGACTCTAGGGCGTCGTCTTCCAGGAAATTGGGGGCAAAGGCCGGAGCCAGGATTTCTCCTTCGCTGACATCGCCGGAGGAGAGGATTTGGGCTTGGCCAAAATCCTGGACAGGATAGGGTAAAGCCGGATTGACGGCGCTATTGCCGGTAACGCCCCGGTCCCGCAAATTGTCCTGGAGGGGTTGGAACTGTTGCCGGCGCTCTAGCACTTCTTCCAAGAAATCCTGTTGGGAGCGGTGTAGATTCCAGAAAAAGAGACCCAGGGCGCCCATGGCGGCGACAGGGAGCAAAGGAACTGTCCACCACCAAACCGGCAGTTTTTGTTGGCGGAGAGTCTCGTAGGTTTCCACATTAAAAATGGCCTGCCGGGCGTAGATGTCCTGGGGGCGGATCAGTTGGGCCGCCCGAAAGTGCTCTAGGGCTTCGGCGTAGTCCCGGGCCTGGGCCGCCGCGTAGCCCGCTTGCATGGCTAAATCGTATTGTAGGGTTCCTTCCGTGGGTTGCGACTCCATCGGCGCCAAAGTTGGCAACGGCGACGCCGGGATTTGGGCCCCCGCCGGCGCCCAGCTCCCAACGCTTCCCCAGAGGAGGCTAACGGACAGCGCCGAAATCAGGGAGAAGGATTTAGCAACCATAGGCGGGAAGGCAAAGACTCTAAGGTAGTTTAACGGGTTTTGGCGCTAGGGACGGGCCACCGGCGCCGCCCGCCAGTCTCGTCCCTCTACCAGGGTGTGAACTTGCCAATCGGGGCGGCTTTGGGGATAGTCCTGACGGTAATGACCCCCCCGACTTTCGGGACGGAACAAGGCGCTTTTCAGGATTAAGCGGGCGATGTCCAGCAAATTCCCCGCCTCCGCCCATGGGACGACGTCGGCGCTCTCCGATAACTGGACGGTTTCGCCGGGGTTTAGTTGCCCCAATTGCTGACTGAGGGCTAAATCCCGCCAAGCGTCTCGCCACTGTTCCACCTGCTCAACGGCGCTTTCTAGGGCGCTCTGGGTTCGGCAAATTCCGGCGGCCCGCCACATCAGCGCCGGTAGAGCCTGACGCAGGTTTTCTAGCCGACCAGCGCCGTCGGTCAAATCCCAGGACTCCTGCCGCTGAAATTCCCTCAGGGACGGGCGGGGGGGCAACAGCTCAATCTGGGCCAACTCCTCGGCGAAGACAATACATTCCAAAAGAGAGTTGCTGGCTAAACGATTAGCGCCGTGAACCCCGGTGCTGGCGGTTTCGCCGATGGCCAACAGACCCGGCAGGGAGGTGCGGCAGGCCAAATCCGCCACTACGCCCCCCATCCAGTAATGGGCCGCGGGCGCCACGGGAATGGGTTCCTTAAAGACGTCCACCCCCCACTGACGACACCGTTCGACGATATTGGGAAAACGGCGCTGGATCCGTTCCGGGTCGATGGGGCTGAGATCCAAAAAGACCGTGGCTCGGGCCGGGTCGGCTTCCGTGGCTTCTAGGTGTTGGAAAATAGCCCGACTGACCACGTCCCTCGGCGCCAATTCTCCCTGGGGATGGTATCGCCAACAAAACCGCTCTCCCCGGCGGTCTAACAAATGGGCGCCTTCCCCCCGGGCCGCTTCGCTGATTAAAAAATGGGGCGCGTCCGGTTTGGTCAGCGCCGTGGGGTGAAATTGAAAAAACTCTAAATCCCGCAACTGGGCGCCGGCCCGCCAAGCAAGGGCCACGCCGTCGCCGGTGCTCACCTTCGGGTTGGTGGTTTGGGCGTAAACCTGCCCGCCGCCGCCGGTGGCCAGCAACACCGCCCGACTTTGCAACCAACGAATTTGACCTTCGTAAAAGAGACAGACTCCCCGACACTCGCCGTCCTCCAGCAGTAACTTTAGCGCCGCGGCTTGGGAAAAAATTCGCACTTGCGGCAAAGCCTGCACCTGCTCTCGCAAAATACTGACAATAGCCCGCCCCGTCCGGTCCGCCGCGTGGAGCACCCTCGGCCGGGAATGGGCCGCTTCTAGAGTCAGGGCCAAATCGGCGCCGGAGCGGTCAAACTGGACGCCTCGACGCACTAAATCCTCAATGGCCGCCGGCGCTCGTTCCACTAAAAATTTCACCGCCTCCGGCTCGCAGAGTCCGGCGCCGGCCGTTAGGGTGTCGGCAAAATGAAGATCTGGAGAATCCGTCGGCGCCATAGCCGCGGCGATGCCCCCCTGGGCCCAATCGCTAGCGCCGGTTTTCAGTTGGGCCTTGGTAATTAAAGCCACTTTTAAAGTGGGGGGTAAACAAAGGATAGCGTAGAGACCCGCCGCCCCCGACCCCACTACGATGACGTCAAAATTCAAATCAGTCCCCAATCTGCCCTGTCTCCCTAAGCTCGTTTATTTAGGGTAGCCGCTTCCGGGCCAGAGAGAGGCTATTGAGCCGAGTTCTCTCCCCTGCGCCCGCCCTTGTAAGGCTCTAGCTAGGGTGAAACCTCATTTTTCCCCGGCACTGATAGAGATCTGATTCGTCTTGAGCGGTCGGAGGCGCCTACGACCTATTTAGGACAAATGCTCTATCACCATAAAGTGCTTGCCGTCAACCAGAGTAAACCGAAATAATAGCCATAGAAGTATTCTCTCGACTGAGGGACAATCTCGCTCAAGCTCTTGATTTCGAGCGCCGAGCGTAGTCGAAGTGCGTCTCTCACTAATCTGCAAGCCGCTATATTTAGACTCAGGACTCAAGAGATTGAAGATCCTTAACCTTTTCTTAATTGACAAGATTATCCCTGCGTGATTGAATTGATTCTAACGAGATCAGATATTTATTCAGACATAGCAGTCATATCTAGGTTGTGAATTTCCCTCTACCAAAGGGCTTTAGCCGTAAGGGTTCGGAGAACTGGAATTTTACAAATCGTTTATGACCGCTATACTCCTTGCACCCTGCTTATAGTTTAAACGCCTATACTTAATCTCTGTTAAAAATGAGTAGGCTAGACAAGGCTTTTTCGCAAATTACTTGGACTATCTGCGCTACGTTATGAGGTTGCATTTCCATGAACACGATTGCGGGCAAGGTCTTACATACTGAGACACGTGCTGGGATTTCAGACTTGATTGTCGCTGTCTATGATTTAGACCCATCCGTGATTGATTCCCCCAATTCTCCTGGAGAAATCTCTGGGCAGATATACAAGTGGCTACTGAGCAGACAACTATCGGGGGAAGAACTCAAAGCCTATTTAGGTCTGATTTACTATGGGGTGCGCCCAAATTCGGGGATAAGCAACGATAGAGAAGAAGATCCCTCTTTGAGAACACCTTGGAGTATTGCTGGCGATCGCATCGGCTCTGTTATCACTAACAATCGTGGCGAGTTTTCACTGACCTACGACGATGCCGCATTTCAGGTCAATGATCAGGAGATTCGCCCTGATTTAGTGCTGTATGTTTTGGCGCCTGAATATTCTGAGAAGATCGTCAACGCAAACAACCAAGAAGAATTTGTTCCTGTTCCCGAACATCTGCGGGTGCTCCACTTCAGCTTATTTCCTCGGCGAAATGCCGGACGCTTGGAGAGCTTCATTATTAAACTGACCTCAGAGCAACTTGAGCGCCAGAAGGTCACTGTGCCCAGCTTAGAAGGTAATGATATTGACTTTGCGGGGTTGTTGGAGGCTGATCAAGCCAAGAAAGAGAAGATTAAGACTGTTTTAAAGGAGCATCGGCAGGCAAAGTTGTCGGCTCACCGCAAGATTGAGCAAGAAGCTAACAGTTTTGTGCAGAATTTGTCGGCGGTGCCCAGGACGTTAAGGGAGAGACCGCTTTTTGTTGGGCAGGGAACCACCGCGGAGGAAGCAGAAGCGTATGCCCGTCAGCAGGGTGTACAGTCTATTCAGGGATATCAAGGCAAGGCATTTGTCAGGCTTTCTGTCGAGGATTTGCGATCGCTGGGTATTATTGATGTGCAACGCTTTGAAAGCGAGCTAAATGCCAATGGCAGCACAACCAGGCAGGTTGACCTTGACAATCTCTGTGGGCTATTGCAAGCGAAGAATGGCGGCACAGAACTGATTCAACGGGTTCCAAATCTCTTGAAGGCGCTTAGGGGTGATCAACCTTCAGATCCTAGAGGTGACGCAGATGATTCTGGCTCAAATCCCGACGACAGTGATGGAGATGAAGGTAGTCCATCTACGTTAAGCATTGAGGAACAGATTAAACAGCTTGTGCTGGAGCGGGTGCAGGCGATGAAGCTTTCGGAGCCTGATGAAGGGCACTCTAAGGAAGATCAAATCAAGCAAATTAAAAGGACGCTCCGAGACCGTGTTCCGCCGACTAGTCCTGCGGATGTGACAGCGTTTTATGACTTTAACCACCTACAAATTGCCTTCCCCGATGTCTGGGCAGAAGCGTTTGATGGAAATGTGACCGAACTCATTCAGCAACTGGACATCCAATATCGGGAATATACCGATGAATTGGAAGTAGCCAGAAACCCAGATGAAATAAATCCTGCTGATTTGGCGGATGTAAACGATTACACTCGCTTAATGGGCAAGCTGGTTGGGGATATAGCTAGCCTTGAGAATGTCCCGCCCATGCCACAAAAAGTCCGAGAACTTCTAAGTGAAGCGTTGTCCTCTTCGCCACAAAATGAACCCGGAGTAGTTAGAGTCAATAACGGAGGGACAGTTAGGGTTGCGGTTGCGGGAAGCCCACCGATCGCTGTAGGAGGATCAAGGAATGTAAGAGTTAGAGGTGGATCATCCACAGTAAGAGTGGACAATTCAACAATAGATTCACTGTGGCAGCAACTGAGTATTGCTCAAAAGACAGCCCTTATTGATATTGCCAACGATCAGGAAATGGAAGAAGTTGATGAGCCTCTTTTCGACATCAATAAAATTATCGACGGTACCGCAACGGGTTTTGAATCAACTATTAATTCTCTTTTAAAGAAGGATAATGCTGACTTAGTCAAAGCAGGAATTGACTTGTTCCGTGAAGCAAAGCAAACCATTAAGACTCGACTTAAACCAATTGACGACGATGAAAAACAACGTCGTGCATTGAACATCATCAGTAATCCTGAAGGGCGGGTGACACGGGTTCAGAATTTGCTGAAGGAAATGGCGGAAAGGCTACAGGAGCCTCATTCCTTTAGGATTTTCCAGAAAAACACGGTCAACTTCGGCATTGTGACCACCTATCGTCAGGAGTGGAAACCGGGCGATTATCAGGTGGGGAGTATGGTTTCGAGTTTGCCCCTAGCGCCGGGAGAAACCAGAAAATACACCAAAAAGATGATGACCAAGAAAACTCGTTCTCAGAAAGAGAATGAGAAAAGCGCCTCGACGTTATCGGATGAGCGGGCGA
>JAYKIZ010000045.1:0-3497 GCA_035285965.1 Cyanobacteriota bacterium
GGTGACGACTTCATCGACGGCGGCGCTGGGACAGATACCCTGATTTCCAGGGGGAATGGGAACTTTGTCGCCACCCAAACCACCCTGACAGGCCCCGAAGGCGTCGACGCCTTCGTCAATATCGAAGCGATGGAACTGACCGGCGGTGTAGGAAACAACACCCTCGACGGCTCGGCGCTGACAACCATCCGAGCGCGCTTCACAGGCGGCGCTGGCAACGATATCCTTTTAGGCGGTCAGGCCCAAGACACGCTACAGGGTCAAGCCGG
This sequence comes from Cyanobacteriota bacterium, assembly GCA_035285965.1. Classification (GTDB taxonomy): domain Bacteria; phylum Cyanobacteriota; class Cyanobacteriia; order Cyanobacteriales; family Microcystaceae; genus Synechocystis. The sequence goes on from JAYKIZ010000045.1 coordinate 270, forward strand.
AAACGATTTCTTAAGCGGCGGTCTCGGGAAAGACACCTTAACTGGCGGCAATGACAGTGATACCTTTGATTACCGTAATTTAGGGGACTCTCTCCTCTCTGGTTTCGATGTCATCACCGATTTCAACGCCGCCGAGGATAAATTGTGGGTCAGCCAACTGCCAACCCTATTTACCGCCAATGCAGGTAGCGTTAGTAAACTGAACGGGACTCAAATCCAAGCGCTACTCACTCCGGCTATTTTGGCCAATCCTGGCGACAGCGCCGTGTTTAATTTCCGCAATCAGGTTTTTGTCGCCATTAACGATGGAATGGCGGGGTATCAAGCCGGGAGCGACGCCTTGATTAAACTGGCCATCTCTGGTCTCTCTGGCTCCTTAACCGCTGGCAACTTTTTTACCCCAACCTTACCCTAACCTAGGCGTTAAAACCTCTAGTTGACTTAGGCGGGCCCTTGGCTCGCCTTTTTTTTGCGCAATCACGGCGCTTGACCCCGAATCGGTGAACGCAATCCAATGGGCAATCCCCCCCCAACTCCGGCGGGACTCCGCTAAAATTACCTCAACCCGCTCTTCAAAAGCGCCGAGGGCAAAGTTGAGATGCTCCCAAAAGAGTAAGAAGGTGTTATTGGTTGAAGTAATGGAACGAGTTTAGGGGATTGATTCCAGTTCTGGGTTAAGATTAAGATTGCGATAAATTTGTTCAATGGGAAAGCTCAGATTGATGCTTTTTAGCTCTACGATGTCGCCAATTTGGTAGTTAATAATCAGCCATTCTCCGGTGTCTTTCTTGTGATATAAATCGATTTCAACGCTGGTGGAACTGACTAATAAATAGTCTTCTAGGACTGGGTTTTTGCGGTACATTCGGAATTTACCAGCCCGGTCATAGGATTCTGTGCTAGGGGAAAGCACTTCGACGATAAGACGGGGATAGGTAATATATTGGCTGGCGCTTTTGTCGCGTTCGTCGCAGGTGACGCTGATGTCGGGATAGGTGTAGTTATCAGTGCCGACAATTTTGATTCTCAGATCTGAGTTGCCGACCTCGCAAGCGCCGTCTTGCAGGTGATTGGCAAACAGGGTAATCAATCGAACGGAGATAAGGCTATGATTTTTACTGCCACCGCTCATGGCGTAGGCGCGACCGTTGATCAATTCGTGTTTTTGCGGTTGCTTTTCTTCCCAAGCAAAATATTGTTCCGGGGTTATTTGAGGGAAGTTTTCTTGAATTGCAATCATGGAAATTATGCCTATAGCAGAATCCTAATGATAATCCCCCCCAACCCCAACTAGACCTTCAGATACGGCTGGCTCAGGGCGGCGCCGGGGCAATTTTTAGCTTTCTTGAACCAATAGCGCCGTAGCGTAGGCGGAAATCCCTTCCTCTCGACCCTCGGGGCCCAACTGTTCATTGGTGGTGGCTTTAACGCCGATTTGTTCCGGGGCAATCCCCAAAACCGCCGCCAATTTCTCTTTCATTGCGCTTAGATGGGGTTTTAACTTCGGGCGCTCCGCCACAATAACGCTGTCTAGGTTGGCAATCCGCCAGCCCCGCTCCCGGACTAATTCATTCACCTGTTTTAATAGCTCTAAACTATCGGCGCCGGCCCATTGGGGGTCGCTGGGGGGAAAATAGTGGCCAATATCCCCTAAACTGAGCGCCCCCAGCAGGGCGTCCATGAGGGCGTGGGTGAGAACGTCGGCGTCGCTGTGGCCGAGAAGCCCTAATTCGTGGGGAATTTTGACCCCCCCGAGGATTAAATCTCGTCCCGGAACGAGACGGTGAATATCGTAGCCGTTGCCAATTCGTAGCGCCGTCATAGATTTTTGATGAACTCTACTCTTTAGCGTAACCGCGGCGCTCCCCATCGCAAACCCCCGGCGCTGTTAACCTAGATCTCATCCCTCCTCCGTTGCCAGCAAAATCGACTGCCATGGTTCAAGTGCGTTTTTTACCCGATGATATTGCCATTACCGCCGAGGTTGGGGAACCTTTGTTAGAGGTGGCGGAACGGGCCGGGGTTTTCATACCCACTGGTTGTCTGATGGGATCTTGCCACGCCTGCGAGGTGGAATTGGCGGACGGAACTCCCATTTGCGCTTGTATTAGTTCTGTGCCCATCGGCGCCGAAACGGTGGAAATTCGGTTGCTAGACGATCCGGTTTGGTAAGGGCGAAAACCCCTGTTATAATGGCGCCGACCTTTTGAGCGCCGAGCACAACGCCTTGACTCTGTCCCCCCTTGTTCCAGACTCTCCCCGCCGACTCCTGATCACCGGCGGCGCCGGATTTATCGGCTCTAATTTGGTTTACCACTGGCTCGGCGCTTATCCCCAGGATTTTGTTCTTGTCCTAGACGCGCTCACCTACGCCGGTAACCGTCAGACGCTCCAGCCTTTGGAATCCAACCCCAATTTTCGCTTTGTTCAGGGGGACATCTGCGACCGGGCCCTCGTTGATCGCCTGTTGCGGGAGGAAAACATTACCGCCGTCGCCCACCTCGCCGCGGAATCCCACGTGGATCGCTCTATCCTCGGCCCCGGCGCTTTTGTGCAAACTAATGTTGTAGGCACCTTTACCCTACTGGAAGCTCTTCGTCAGTATTGGCTAGAAGCCGGAAAACCTGAGTCTTTTCGTTTTCTCCACGTCTCCACCGATGAAGTTTACGGCAGTCTAGCGCCGACAGACCCGCCCTTTACGGAAACCACCCCCTACGCGCCCAATAGTCCCTACTCCGCGTCTAAAGCCGGAAGCGATCATCTAGCCCGGGCCTACTTCCACACCTATGGCGTGCCGACCCTGATTACCAACTGCTCCAATAATTACGGGCCTTTTCACTTTCCCGAGAAGTTAATCCCCCTGATGTGTATTAATATCCTGCTGGGGAAAAAACTGCCGGTTTACGGCGACGGCCAGAATGTGCGGGATTGGCTCTACGTGGAAGACCATTGTCGGGGCTTAGCCCAGGTTCTCCGTCAAGGCGCGCCGGGGGAAACCTACAATATCGGCGGCAATAATGAGGTAAAAAATATTGATCTGGTGACCCTCCTCTGCGAAATTTTGGAGGATCTGGCGCCGAGTTTACCTGTTCATCCAGCAACGGATCTCATTACTTTTGTCCCGGATCGTCCTGGCCACGACCGGCGCTACGCCATCGACGCCGATAAAATCCGCCGCGAGTTGGGCTGGTCTCCCCAGGTGACAGTAGAGGAAGGATTAAGAAAAAC
>JAYKIZ010000046.1:0-4925 GCA_035285965.1 Cyanobacteriota bacterium
AGGGATACAGTCATGGGCAAGCTCTTTCAGGAACTTAAGCAAGACATTTTATATGAACACGGCATGAACGCTTGTCTTAACTGCGGCGTGTGTACCGCGGTCTGTCCGGCGGCGGAATTTTACGACTACTCCCCTAGGGAGGTGATGAATACCGTCCAATCCGAAGACGACGAACTGATCGAAAGTCTGCTCAAATCCGACCAAATTTGGTACTGCGGCCAGTGTTTTTCCTGTAAAACCCGTTGTCCCCGAGGCAACAGCGCCGCTTCGGTAATTTTGGCGCTCCGCCGCCTTTCGGTGAAGCATGGCTATTTTGCCGAATCGGAAAAGGGCCGACAACAACTGTTAGCCAAGCGGGTTTTTGGGGAAAATATGCTCAACCGGGGCTATACCCTGTTAGCCAAAAATATCAGCCCGGAACACTTCCCCGAGTTGGGAGAAAACTGGGAATACTACTACGAGCACATGGCGGAAATGCGGGAATGGTGGGGCGTGCCCATGGATCTGGAAAACAGCGCCGGCTCCCATCGTCAAATTCCCGAAGCCGATTTAGAAGAACTGCGAGCCATCTACGAAAAAACCGGCGCTATCGCCCTGATGGAGGCGGTGGAAACGGGCATGGAGCGGAAACTGGGGAGCAAGGAAGAGGTGGAAAAATACTGGCAAGTCTGGTTAGAAACCGGCGACAGTCGGGACTACGACTTGCCCCCCAAATCTCAGTGATCTCATCAGTCTTCAATTTTGTTTTTTACTCACCCTTATTTTAGGCTCCTAATTATGAAAAGCGCCGGCAGAATTAAAGCTTGGGAAAAACATCAAAAAGCCGTTCCCACCGTCGATGATCCCGACGGGAAAGTTTGGGGCTGTTTTCGCAGTTGCTTTCTCCAAAGCGCCGCGCCCTACACCGAAGGTATCGCCTATAAAATCCTCAAGAATAATCTAGGAATCGATCTGCGGGAAGCGCCGGGTCACACCTCCTGCGGCGCGATTGGCTACCACGGAGACGTGGCTAATCTGGAAACTCAGATGGTTGTCGCGGCTCGCAACTTTTCCCTGGCTCATTATGAGCAAGGCGTCGATAAACTCTTTTCTTTTTGCGTCACCTCCTTCGCCAACTACACAGAAGTGATCAAGCTCTGGGAAGAAGAGCCGTCCCTGCGGGACTACACCGCTCAAACCCTGAAGCAAACCACCGGTCGGGAATTTTGGATTCCCCATGTTTCCGGCGACCGTCCCTCTGTGGTTCACGCCTCCGACGTCTTTTTCGCCAATCGTCACAAATTAGCCGCTCAGGCGAAATACACCCTCAAAAACGTTAAGGCCACCGACCACGTCGGTTGTCACTACGCCAAAATTTTCCCGGAAGAGGCCATGGGCGGCGCCGAATTTCCCCAGGTGCTGGTGGGACTGCTAGAAGCCTTTGGCGCCGATGTGGTGGATTATCCCGAGCGCCGCCATTGTTGCGGCATGGGCTTTCGCCAATGCGCTTTCCCGGAAAATCGAGATTATACCGCCGGCTCGGTTTACAAAAAAATGAAAAGCCTCAAGGAAGCCCATCCCGATTGCAAACTCATCCTCACCAATTGCCCCGGTTGCACCGTCTTTCTGGACGCCGAGCAGGGAACGATTCGGGAGGTGTTGGAGGAAGATTTTGGGGTCTGCGTTCTCGATTACGCCCAATTAACCGGCTTACTGCTAGGGTACGACCCCTTCAAAGACTGCGGTCTCAACGCCAAGGCGGTGGCCATTGAACCCCTGTTAGAGGAGATTGGCATTCCCTACGACCGCCAAAAAACCGCCGAAGAGCGCCGCCGTCCGTTCTAACCCCTTTTCCCTCTTTCTACTCCTCAATCCCAGCCCCTTGGCTTGCAATTAACTCCTATGCATCAACACATTGTCGTGATTGGCGGCGGCGTCGCCGGTATGGCCGCTTCCGCGAGATTAACCCGTTTGGGATTTTCGGTGACCTTGATTGAAAAGGACTCCGCCCTGGGGGGCCATGTTAAAAATTGGTTTAAAGTTTTCCCCGATTTTACGGAAGGGGCCGAAATTGTCGCTCAATTGCGGGCGGAGTTGGGGCAGACTCGGGTCATTTACAACGCCACGGTGGCCCGCATTGACGGCGCCGCGCCCCAATTTCAAGTGGTCTTAAGCAACGGAGCTTGTCTGGAAGCCCAGGCGATTTTAGTGACCACAGGCTTTAATCACTTTGACGCGGCGCTCAAAGAAGAATACGGCTACGGCATTTATAGTAATTCCATCACCTCGGTGGAACTGAGTTTCCGGCTCCAACAGGGGCGCTTAACCACCGCCCAGGGCAAGATTCCCCAAAAAATCGCCATGGTTCACTGCGTGGGGTCCCGGGACCAAAAAGTCGGCAACTATTATTGCTCTCGGGTCTGTTGCACCAACACCATCAAAGACGCCATTGAGATCAAGAAACTGCTCCCGGACTGCGACATTTACTGTCTCTATATGGACATCCGCGTCTTTGGCCGGGGCTATGAAGAACTCTACCGGGAAGCCCAGGAAACCTACGGCATTCAATTTATCCGGGGACGCCTCTCCGAAGCCAGCGAGAAAAACGACGGCGAGGAGCGGTTGCTGTTGCGTCTGGAGGACACCTTAATCGCCAAACCCCTACGTTTAACCGTAGATCTGCTGGTCCTAATGGTGGGGATGGAAGGAAATACGGAACTGGCGGAGGTCGCCGGGCTGGAGACCGGTTGCGACCGCTTTTATCGCACGGCCCACACCCAATACGCCAACAACGCCAGCGCCCGGGCCGGAGTCTTTTTAGCGGGAACCGCCACGGGGCCCAAAGCCATTATGGAGTCCATTACCGACGGCCGTTCCGCCGCAGTGGAAATCGCCGCCTTTTTAGCCGACCGGCCGGCGCCGGCGACCAACGGACGGGGCCAGGGACATCCCGTCGCGGTTTTAGAACGCTAATTTTTAGGAGACTCCGACCATGACGACTTCAACCCAGACTAAAACCAAACCCAAAAAGAAAAAATTCATCTTCGGCGTCAAAAGCGACCGCCAAGTGGATGGCGACCGCATCAACGGCGCCGGGGCCGCTCGGATTCGGGCAGAGGGCGGCGCCGGGGTCAGCGTTTCTGCCTGTATGCAGTGCGGCGCCTGTAGCGGCGGTTGTCCCAATGTGGAGCAGATGGATTTAACTCCCAGAACTCTGGTTTTAATGGCCCAACGGGGGGAGTGGGAAACCATTCTCAAGAGCAATACCCTCTGGCTCTGTAGCTCCTGTCATACCTGCACCTCCCGCTGTCCTCGGGGCGTCAGGCCTTCGGAAATTATCGAGGCGGTTAAGTCCCTGGCCATTCGGGACGGCGTCGCCAACGATTCTGTCCGTTTTAGCCAAATTTTTGTGGAGATTATTCAAAAATGGGGCCTACTGTTTGAACCGGAGTTGGTCCTTGAGTATGGCGGTTTACCTGCCCTCCTGGAGCAAGCGCCGTTAGGCGTCCGCCTGCTCCTCAAAGGCAAATTATCTCCCCTCCCCGGCAGAGTTAAAAACCCCCGGGCCTTTCGTCAAGCTTTAGCCAAAACCCTCTAGCCATGAAATACGCTTACTATCCCGGTTGTAGTCTCCACACCTCCGCCCAGGAGTTTGACCTCTCGACCCGAGTCGTGATGGACGCCCTTGGGGTGGAGATCGAAGAACTTGAGGACTGGTCCTGTTGCGGCGGCTCCATCGCCGGCGGGGTCAGCCACGATTTAGGGTTAGCCCTATCCGCCCGCAATGTAGTTTTAGCCCAGCGTCAGCAAAAAGATTTGCTCGCCTCCTGTTCGGGGTGCTACAACAAATCCGCCAAGGCCGCCAAGGCCCTAGAAAATCCGACGGAACGGGCTAAGGTCGGCGCGGTTCTCTCGGCCATGGGACTAGAGATCCCCGACGCCCCCATCCGGGTGCGGAGCGTGGTGGATGTCCTCGCTAACGATCTCGACATCGCCCCCCGCATTCGCCGTCCCCTGACGGGTCTGAAGGTGGCCTGTTATTACGGTTGTCTGCTGACTCGCCCGGAGGATATTACCGGTTGGGATTCCCCCGTCGCGCCCATGGCCCTAGACCGCCTGGTTCAAACCTGCGGCGCCGAGGCGCTGGATTTTCGCTCCAAAACCAAGTGTTGCGGCGGCCCGATTCTCATTCCCCAGGAAGCGACGGCCTACAAGCTCACGAAGGCGCTGTTGGACGAAGCCCAGGCGCTGGGCGCCGATTGTATTGTTTTGGCCTGTCCCCTCTGTTCCACCAACCTCGAACTCCGGCAACCGGACATCGAGAAGGCCTACGGGGTTCGCTACAATCTACCCATTATCTACATCACCGAACTGATTGGCTTGGCGCTGGGCCTGTCCCCCCGTCAGTTGGGGTTGGATAAACACCTCGTTTCCACCGCGGCGCTGTTGCGGAAATTGTCCTAATTTTCATAGACCTTGCCAACGGCGCTGTGAGTGTATAGCAGACCTAAATGGTTGGTGAACGCAATCCAATGGCGATCCCCCCCAATCCCTCTTGGAAAGCTACTGCGTACACACAAGTGTCAAAAACCCCTTGCAACTTCGGTGTATACAGATCTTGGTTAAAGACCCAGTTGTGGGCTTGATCTCCCTAAATCCCCCTTTACACGGGGGACTTTGAAGCCGGTTCCCCCCTTGTTGTAGGCTACGGTGTACACACAAGTGGAGTCTGAGCTAGTTTCCATCCGAGGAAGATCGCCTCAAAGCGCCGCAGACCATGGATCAGGGTGAGCATGCCGGGAGGGCGTTAAGGCTTTTGAACGTGTCATAGGCCAACTGCCAAATCCCATAATTTTGCTCCTCCTCCAACACCCCAAACAGCGCCGGTATCCCCTGGGATCTGGACACTTGTGTGTACACCGTAGCTCCCAAAGAGGGAGAGGGAC
>JAYKIZ010000047.1:0-4904 GCA_035285965.1 Cyanobacteriota bacterium
AACGTGTCATAGGCCAACTGCCAAATCCCATAATTTTGCTCCTCCTCCAACACCCCAAACAGCGCCGGTATCCCCTGGGATCTGGACACTTGTGTGTACACCGTAGCTCCCAAAGAGGGAGAGGGACTGTGACTCCCCTTCTCCCGCCCTGGGAGAAGGGGCTGGGGGGTGAGGGCATACAGCTCAACTGACAAATCTGAAAAGCTCCTCCTTTAAGCTTCCGAAAGAGATTGGGTTTGACGCTCGTCCTGGAAGGGGTTAACCTTTGTTCCCCAATGGCTCTGGATAAATTCCGTCAGTTGGCTCGGCGCTAGAGGATGGGCGAAGTAATAACCTTGCCCCTGTTCGCAGTTGAGCCAACGCAGTTGGGTGAGTTGCAGTTCCGTTTCAATGCCCTCGGCGATGACGTCTAAACCCAGGGTGTGGGCCAGGGTGATAATGGTGCGGATAATCTCTGAGTTTTCATCGTTCGGCTCCATGGACATCACAAAAGACCGGTCGATTTTGAGGGTATGGATGGGGAAGCGGTGTAGATAGCTGAGGGAAGAGTAGCCGGTGCCAAAGTCGTCCAGACAAATCTGAATGCCCCGGCGCCGGAGTTCCGTCAGGATCTGGGTGGCCATTTCCAGATTGTCCATAAGGGTGCTTTCGGTGATTTCTAGCTTTAAGTTCTCCGGGCCGAGGGGATATTCCCCTAGGAGACGGTCGAGTTCGTCGAGGAGCGCATGGTCTCGAATTTGGCGACTGGACACGTTGACGCTAATTTTGAGGGGCGGTAAATGGGGGAATTGCCGACGCAGAGCCACCCCCTGACGGCAGGCTTCTTCCAAAATCCAAGCGCCGATGGGAACGATTAACCCCGTTTCTTCGGCGATGGCGATAAAGTTTTGAGGGGAAACCAAACCTTCCTCTGGGTGTTGCCAGCGGATTAGGGCTTCGGCGCCGGAAAGCCAGCCCGTTTTGAGATTGATAATGGGTTGGTAAAAGAGGCGAAACTCCCGGCGCTCTAGGGCCCGGCGCAGATCGTTTTCCCGTTGGAGACGAACCACGGCTTTTTGGTGCATGAGGGGATTAAAGACCGCGTAACAGGATTTTCCCCTAGCTTTAGCCTGGTACATCGCCGTGTCGGCGTCTCTGACAATATCTTGGGGATGCTGATACTCGGTGTGACTGAGGGCGATGCCGATGCTGGTGTTCGTAAAAATTTCCTGTCCGTTCAAATCAAAGGGATGGGTCAGTTCTTGATGAATCCGCTCCGCCACGGCGATGGCTTCCTGAATACTGTTAATGTTCTCCACTAAGACCGTAAACTCGTCCCCCCCTAAACGGGCCAGGGTATCCGCCGGTCGCAAGCATTTCTGCAAGCGCCGGGCGATTTCCTGAAGCAACAGATCTCCTGAGGCGTGGCCCAGGCTGTCGTTGATTACCTTAAAGCCGTCTAAATCTAAAAAGAGCACCGCGAATTGGTAGGGGAGACGGCGCTGGAGGGCGTGCTCTAGACGGTCTAGGAAGAGGTAGCGATTGGGCAGGCGGGTGAGGTGGTCATGGGTGGCGTTGTAAGTCATCAGTTCGACCGCTAACTTCCGCTCCGTAATATCGCTGTCAATGCCGTCTAACCGTAGAGGTCGCCCCTGGTCGTCCCTCACGGCCCGCATCCGGCGCAGAAGCCAGCGGGGGGAGCCGTCTGGGCAAATAATCCGGTATTCCACCTCCGTTTGCCCCCGCTCCCAAAGACGGGCCAGATGTTGTTCCATCAGCGCCTGATCCTCCGGGTGAATCAGGGAGAGCCAGAGGCGGGGCTGGTCGTAAAATTCTTCTAGGGGTCGCCCATAGACGACTTCCGTGGCGGCGTTGAGGTAAAGGATCTCTAAGCTTTCGGCGGCGGCGGACCAAACCACGTCTTGAATGGAGCTTAAAATCCCTTCTAGGCGCTGTTCGCTTTCCCAAAGCGCCTGCTCCATGGTTTTCCGCTCGGTAATGTCGGTCACCATGGCCAGTTCGCCGCAATATTGGTCGAAACCGTCGTAGAAAGGGCTTTTCGAGACCAGCGCCCAGAGTTCTTGCCCGTCTCGACGGCGGAGTTTAATATCGTAAACCTTTTGACCGGGGGGAATTTTCTGATCGCTGGGGAGCGTAAACCGTTGCACGCCCTGGCGCAAAATTTCCTCGGCGCTGTAGCCCAGCATTTTCGCCAGTTGGGAATTAACAAATACCGTTTCTTGGTCTTGGTTTAAAATCCAGATGCCTTCGGAAGTTAGCTCCACAATGCGGCGGTATTTTTCTTCGCTTTCCTGTTGCGCCTGGGCCGCTAGAGACTGCTCGGTAATATTGCGCAGGGAGAGGAGAAAAGCCGGACGATTTTCCCAGAGAATATCCGTCATCCGCATTTGGGTAATGACAATTTTGCCCCCCGGCGGAGTCAGAACCACTTCTGCGGCGCCGTCCGCCACGAGGGGAATACCAATATGAGTGTCTAATAATTTCTCTTTTCGACGCCCAAAAAGGGATTCTGCTGCGGGATTGATAAATTTAACGACGCCTTGGTCGTCCACAATCACTAGACCGTCAGAAATGGTCTGGATAATGCGATTCAGGCGCTCTTCGCTTTCTCGGAGTTGGGTTTCAATCCGTTTGTGATGATTGATATTCGTCATCATCCCTAGGACTCCGATAATCTCTCCCCCCTCGTTAAAAATAAGCTCGGCGCTGTCCTCTAACCAGAGATAATGACCCTGATGGTGCCGAACTCGGTATTGGCAGTGAAATTGGCAATGTAGAACTAAGCATTCCTCCTTTTTCTGAAGAAAATGCTCGCGGTCTTCGGGGTGAATTAAGTTCAGCCAATCCCCTAAGTTCTTCGGTAAGTCTGTGGGGAAGTAGCCTAACATTAAGGAGCCATTAACTCCCCAGAGAACTTGATCCTCCCTTCGGTTCCATTCGTAGAGAATTTGACCGCTGACTCGCCCAGCTAGCTCATAGCGTAAGCGCCATTTCTCGACTTCTTTGAGCTGTCGCTCAATAATATTTTGAGCTTCTTTTTGGGCCGTAATATCGCTTTGGATACCGATAAAATGAGTTAGATTATTCTGGGTGTCGTAGATGGGGGAAATGTGGAGTTGATTCCAGAAGAGTTCTCCATTTTTACGATAGTTCCGTAGGGTAACTTCGCAATCTTGACCCTGGGCGATACTGTGGCGCAGTTGGCTAATTTCCGGTTGTTCCCGGTCGTCCCCCTGTAAAAAACTGCAATTGCGGCCCAGCGCTTCCTGGGCCGAATAGCCCGTAATCCGCTCAAAGCCTTGGTTCAGGTAAATAATTGGATTGGTAAAATCCAGGGCGTCGGTAATTAAAACGCCGTTTTGACTGGCGTCCAGCGCCCGCTCTAGGAGTTGCGAACGGGCTTCCGAGTCCCGCCTCTCCAGCGCCGCGGCCGCCAAATCCCCGACGGCTTGAATAAATTCGATTTCAGTCTGAGTAAAAATTCTTTCAATGCGACTATAGACCCCAAAAACGCCATAGGCGCCCTGGGACGAAAGAATTAAAGCGTTTAAGCCACCCCGCGCGCCAAGATTATGCAGTAACGGCTCTCCTCGAAACCGAGTCTCCAGCGCTAAATTAACGGTGGTCACCGGCTCGCTACCCTTAGCGCCCCGTTGCAGGGCGTAGCCGGCAAAGGAGCGGGAGGAGGCTTCCGCCGTTTCGGAGCCGACGCTCTGAGGCGGAAATCCCGCCCCGGCGATTAACAAAAAGGCGGAGCGATTGGGCAAAAGCTCCCAGTAGCCGCAATAGTCAATTTCTAGGGCCTGTTGAACTTGCCGAGCGGCTTCGTCGAGAAAACTGTAGGGATCGGGGCGGCGCTGTCCTTCCCGACTCAAATTCAGCAGGGCCCGGTAACAGCGCCGCTCTCTTTCTAAAGCGGAATCCGCTGGACGCGGAGATTGCGCCAAATGGAGCGGTTTGGACGGCGGTTCGTTGTTCACAACCTTCAGCGCCGGCGCCCCGATTCTACTGAGTTCCCAGGCGGAGCGGCGCTTTGGCCCAATGGCCTGTAATCCCCGTTTGATCCAATCGCCAATAGCCATGAAGCGCCGATACCCGCACCCAACCCAGGAGATAATATTGGTAAACAATATCTATTCCTACAATTGTAGCGGGTATCACGTTGCAGTTGTAACGTCTGTTACGAAAATTGACCTACGCTTTTCTTTACGAACACGGAGGGACTCGAACCCCCGACCCTCAGGACCGGAACCTGATGCTCTATCCAACTGAGCTACGTGTCCAGCTTTAACAAGCGATTTTTATTATAGCGCCTTCAGGGCTTTGTCTGGATCAGCGCCTCAAATTGTCGGAGGGCGGCGCTGGAGCCTTCCCGCCAAGCCAGTTCGATGTAGTGGGGCAGAAGGATTTTCAGATCACATTGGGGAAACCGGGGACTTGCCTCTCGTTCTTGATAAGCGCCGTTAACCAAGCAAAAGATTTTCAGTTCTCCCCGGCGATAAATCCAGAGTTCGGGAACGCCTAGGGTTTCGTTAGCCGCCAGCGCCGTGGGGGAGGTCAGATCCACTTCGATGGCCAGATCCGGGGGCGGGTCTAGGGCTAAATCCAGGCGCTCTTTACCTAAAATGGAAGTAGATTTTTGGCAAGACACTCTCCCCTCGTAAATCCAACAGCGCCTGGTAATCGGCCCAGGTTTGCTGTTCCAAAAAAACGGCGCTACCGGGGTCCAAACTCAGGCGCTCTGGGGCGAGGGTAATTTCCATAACGGCGCTAAGGCAGGGCTTGGACGGGGAAACCCTGTTGTCGCAGGTAATCCGAGGTGGCTTTGCCGGGGGCGTAGTTATAGCCGAAGGTGGCTTCGGCGCTGTCGTGGACAATCTGGGGCGTTAGCATGACCACAACCT
>JAYKIZ010000048.1:0-3021 GCA_035285965.1 Cyanobacteriota bacterium
TATCAGTTATCAGATCCGCCCTAGGGTTTGGTTTTGACGGAGACGGGGCCGTTGACGAGGGTCTGACAGGCGAGGCGGTAGGATTCCGGTTTTTTACGCAGAACTTTTTGCTCAAAGTCGGTTTTGGGGGAGAGGTTTTCCATGCCGGCGACAATTTCCACTACGCAGGTGCCGCACTGCCCGTACCCGCCACAGTTCATCAGTTTGCCCTTGAAGGTGTAGAGGTCGATCTGGTTTTGGAGCGCCTTTTCCCGCAGATTGGCGCCCTGGGCGACAACAACGTCTTTATTTTCTTTGACAAAGGTGATGGTCATGGTCTCGCTTGCTCCTCAAGGGCTGAACGCTCAGGCAAAGTTTCCAGTTATCTTAAGTTATTTTAAGAAACTTTAAGAATTTTTAACATTGGGAGGGGGCGGTCAGGTTTGGGGCGTTGATTCAGCAAGCCTTGACAGAGACTATCGAGTTTTGCCGGAGAATCCTGGATAATCAGGCCTTAACCCTTCGCTCCGACCGCCGTCGGCCCTACTTTAATGGTGCAACTGACTCCCAATCCCAGCTATAGCTTGAATCTGCGCTTGGAATTACCCAACCATCCCGGCGCTTTGGCTCAGGTGACCCAGGCCATCGCCGATGTAGGGGGCAGTTTTGACCGAATTTCCCTGATTGAGAGCACGCTCAAGGTCACCCAGCGGGAAATGGTAGTGAACGCCGCCAGCGAAGACCACGCCGAGCAGATTGTGGCGGCGGTGCGGAATTTAGACAATATCAAAATCCTCAGCGTTTGGGACCAGACTTTTCACATTCACAAGGGCGGCAAAATCGCCCTAGAGAGTCGCATTCCCCTAGAGGGGCAAGGGGATCTAGCCATGGCCTATACGCCGGGGGTGGGGCGGATCTGTCAAGCCATCGCCCAGGAGCCGAAGGAGGTTTACGAACTGACCATTAAGGGCAACACGGTGGCGGTGGTGACGGACGGCAGCGCCGTTTTGGGATTGGGAAATTTGGGGCCCGAGGCGGCTCTGCCGGTGATGGAGGGCAAGGCGCTGTTATTTAAAAAGTTTGGGGGCATTGACGCTTTTCCCATTTGTTTAGCCACCCAGGACACCGAGGAAATTATTCAAGCGGTTAAGGCCATCGCTCCGGTCTTCGGCGGCGTTAATCTGGAGGACATCGCGGCGCCCCGCTGTTTTGAGATTGAGACCCGTTTAAAGCAAGAACTGAATATTCCGGTTTTTCACGACGACCAGCACGGCACGGCCATTGTCTCCCTAGCGGCGCTGATCAACGCTCTTAAATTGGTTAACAAACACTTAGAAACCGTCCGTATCGTCATTCTCGGCGCCGGCGCCGCCGGTTTAGCCATCGCCGCTTTGCTGAAAAAGGCCGGCGCGACCCAAATTTGGATCTGCGACCGCCAGGGCATTCTCTCCGCTAGTCGGACGGATTTAACCCCCTCGAAACAGGCCTTTGCGGTGGAGGCATCGGGAACCTTAGCGGACGCCATGCGCGGCGCCGACATTTTCCTCGGCGTCAGCGGCCCCGGCGCCGTTTCCCCGGCGATGGTCAAATCCATGGCCCCCCGTCCCATTGTCTTCGCCATGGCCAACCCGGTGCCGGAGATTCAACCGGAATTGGTGGCGGGGGATGTGGCGGTGATGGCGACCGGTCGGAGCGATTATCCTAATCAAATCAATAATGTCCTCGCCTTTCCGGGGGTCTTCCGGGGGGCGCTGGACTGTCGCGCCCGGGCCATCACCGATACCATGTGCCTGGAGGCGGCCAAGGCCATCGCCTCTTTAATTCCGCCGGACGCTTTAAACGCCGAGCATATTATCCCCTCCGTCTTTGATAGCGAGGTGGCCAACGCCGTGGCCGGCGCCGTGAAACAGGCGGCCCGAGCGGAAGGAATCGCCGCTCACTAGAGAAAAATTTAATACTCTAGCTCTAAATCCCCGGCGCCGTAAAATAGTAGGATAAATGGGCGCTCAGCGCCGCCTCGACCTTTAGCCCACACGCCAACATGGGGAAAATCGGACGCAACCCATCGGTCAACCGTAGCCCTGTTGGGGAAATTCCCGAAGCGATCCGGGAACGCCCCCAGCTTGCCGCCAGTCGGTCTTTTCCTTGGGGCTGGCTGATCCTAGCGGGCGTATTTTCGCTCCTAACCCTCGGCGCCGGTTTTTTCCTGACTCGCCCCTCCGGCGCTCCCGACACCGTTAACCGAGAACCGGAACCCGCCCCTTCTCCGGCGCTGGAAAATGTTTTAGGGCATTTGCCCTATGAAGAAGCGGCGCCGGCTCAACTAAAACCCATCACCGCCGACGGGTATTTAAAATTGAGAACCGCGGCGGCGGAGCAGTTTTTAGCCATGCAGAAAGCGGCCCGGGCCCAGGGGATCGTTTTAGCGCCGATTTCCGCCTTTCGCACCGTTGAGCAACAAAACCAACTCTTTTTCGCCATTAAGCAACAGCGCAACCAGGAAGCCCGCCAACGGGCCGAAGTCAGCGCCCCTCCCGGCTACAGCGAACACCACACCGGTTACGCCGTGGATATTGGCGACGGCGGCCGTCCCGCCACAAACCTGAGTCCCCAGTTTGAAAATACTCCCGCTTTCCGTTGGCTCAAGGACAACGCCGCCAAGTATAGTTTTGAACTCTCCTTTCCCCCTGATAATCCCCAGGGGGTGAGCTACGAACCCTGGCACTGGCGCTTTGTGGGCGACCGCCATAGTCTAGAGACCTTTTATAAAGCTAAGAGCCTACCCCCGGCGCCGACCGAGAATTAGCCTCGCCCCACAGCCCGGTGGAATATACGACAAGAATCCGGCGCTAAATAGGCATTTATCTCTATTGCCCTTTAATCAACTAGATGGTTATATAGTATATAACGCATCGAGGGATACAGTCATGGGCAAGCTCTTTCAGGAACTTAAGCAAGACATTTTATATGAACACGGCATGAACGCTTGTCTTAACTGCGGCGTGTGTACCGCGGTCTGTCCGGCGGCGGAATTTTACGACT
>JAYKIZ010000049.1:0-3651 GCA_035285965.1 Cyanobacteriota bacterium
CGACTTTGAACGGGCGCTCCGGTGCGCCCTGACCCTCTTAATCACCGGGGAAATTTGCCCGCCTCCCCCCGGTAGCGACGGCGCCCTCCGCTATCTGCGGGACCGGATTAGCGTTCCTAGGGATATGTCCCTTTACCCCGCCCGGCGCCTGCGGGAATCTTTAGAGTTAACCGCCGCCTTGGCGGGAGACCAACCGGGGCCGCCCATTCCCAGCCAACACCGCCGGGATCAAAATCCGGCGCCCTTCGCCCGGAGTCGAGGATGAGTCTCCAGATCCAAGTTTTGGAGCCGGAGGGTATTTTTGACGGTCTCCAGGCGGCCCGATTCTGTCAGGATGTGGAGCAATTGTTGAGTCGCAAAGTCGATGTGATTGTGGTGGATTTTCGCCATGTCGCCCTGATGGATAGCTCTGGCCTCGGCGCCCTGACCCAGGCGCTGAAGATGGTTCAAGAAAATCGGGCCCAGCTTCTTCTCTGCTCCTTTAACCCCCAAGTCCAGACCTTTTTCGAGCTGACGGGCATGGATCGGGTCTTTGAAATTTTAGAGGGTCGGGAGGAACTGGAGCATCAAATTTCCCCCCAATTTTCCTAATCCCTCGCCGGCGCCGCAAGGGAGACTGCCCCATAACCTACAATGAACAGAAAACCCATACCGTCAGAGCGCCGATGAGTTCGCTAATTTTTCTTGAGGGTCGGGGGTTGCCGCTCCGGGGCAACGACATCGACACCGATCGGATTATTCCCGCCCGTTTTTTGCGTTGCGTCACCTTTGAGGGACTGGGAGAGCAAGTTTTCGCCGACGACCGTTCGGCGCTGGGAGGCAAGCATCCCTTTGACCTGCCCCAGCACCAGGGCGCGACGCTCTTGGTCGTAAACGGCAACTTTGGTTGTGGCTCCAGTCGGGAGCACGCCCCCCAGGCGATTCTCAAATGGGGAATTCGGGCGTTAATTGGGGAAAGTTTCGCCGAAATTTTTCAGGGTAATTGTCTAGCTAACGGTCTGGCCTGCGTTACCGCAGCGCCGGAAGTTATTCAACACGTACAAAGCCTTCTGGAAGCCTCTCCCGATAGCCCATTAAAGCTCAGCCTCCAGGATTTAACCCTCGGTTTTAAGAGCGAAACCTGGCCCGTTTATCTACCGGAGAGCGCCCGGCAAATGCTCCTCAGCGGCGCTTGGGATAGTTGCGCCCAGTTGTCCCATAATCCCGAAGCCATTGCGGAAACCGCTCAGCGCCTGCCTTATCTGAGCTGGGGCGCCGCCTAGTTTTTGAGCCTATGTTATGGAGATCGAGCAACTCATCTGGGAATACGGCCAGGGACGGCGGGATTTTAGTCGTTTGGAGTTGCAACACGCCAGCATTATTCAAGAAAATCTGGACGAAAGCGATCTCAGCCGCTCTAATCTAGAATGGGCTAACCTCAGCGGCGTTAGCCTCTGTCGGGCGAAACTCAGCTACTGCGACCTCTCCCACGCCTGTCTCATGAGCGCCCGCTTTGGAGAAAGTCAACTCGTTGGAGCCGATCTGAGTCACTGCGACCTCAGTTGGGTGGATTTTAGCGGCGCCCAGATGGCGGGGGCCAACTTATCTGAGGCGACCCTCAAGCAAACCCGGCTCTTTAACGTCAATCTCCGGGGCGCGCTCCTCTGCGGGGCCAAATTACAGGGGGTGGATCTCTCCGGCGCTAACCTCAGTCGAGCGGATTTAACCGGCGCCGACCTCTCGGGGGTGGATCTCTCCGGCGCTAACCTCAGTCGAGCGGATCTGACCGGCGCCGATCTGCGGGGCGCGACTTTAACCAATGTCAATTTGTACAAAGCCGACCTGAATCAGAGTCAACTTCGCAATAGCGACCTAGAGGGAACCTTTTTTCAGGGCGCTAATCTGAGCCGGGCCAATCTCAAGGGCGCCAATCTGGCCCGAGCGATTATGAAGGAGGTCAACCTGAGTTTGATTAACCTCTCGGAAATCAATCTGCGGGCCATCACCCTCTCCAATCGGGTCAATCTCAGCGGCGCTTGTCTCAAGGGCGCGATCCTCCAAGGCGCCGTCCTCAAAAACGCCAATTTAGACTACGCCGTTCTCCAGCGGGCCGTCATGGTCAATGTCAATCTCCAGAGCGCCAACCTCATCGACGCTTCCCTCCGCGGCGCGGATCTCCGCAACGCCAATTTTCGCAATAGCCACATCAGCAGTATTAATCTGAGCGAAACGATCATGCCCGACGGCAGTGTCCATCCCTAGGGCCTAGGGGGAATTTTAGGGTACACTCTACACCGAACCCTCTCTGATTGCCGCCCCGCCATGCTAGGAGAACAATATTATCTAATCGCCTTTTTCCTGGCTCTCGTCGTTGTTTGGTGGCTGACCCCCATTGTCAAACGTCTGGGTTTGAAGGCGGGCTACGTGGATAAGCCCAACGAACGAAAAATGCACCAGCGACCCATGGTGCGGCTGGGGGGCGTGGCGATTTTCGCCGGTAGTTTAGTGGCGCTGTTAACGGTTTGGGGACTGGGAGGCTTTGGATTACTGCCCACGCCTAAGGAATGGGAAGTCTGGGGCGTGGCTCTGGGGGGCGTCGCCTTTTTTAGCATCGGTTTGATCGACGATTTGCTTAATCTCAGCGCCGTCTCCCGCTTAATCGCCCAAACGGGGGTGGCGGCGCTGGTCTGGAGTATGGGCGTGCGGATTGAGTTTTTGACCCTGCCCTTTTTCGATCTGATTCAGCTCCATTGGCTCAGCTTGCCCATCACGATCCTCTGGCTAGTGGGCATGGCCAACGCCATTAACTGGATCGACGGTTTGGACGGTCTAGCGGCCGGGGTCTGCGGCATTTCCGCGGTGGTGCTTTTCGTCCTCTCTCTGTTTATGGAGCAATCGGCGGCGGCGCTGATCGCCGCGGCGCTGGCGGGAGGCTCGTTGGGTTTTTTGCGCTACAACTTCAACCCAGCCCAAATTTTTATGGGGGACGGCGGCGCTTATTTTATGGGCTTTACGTTAGCCGGGGTGGCCATCATCGGTTTAGTCAAAGTGGCCGCGGTGACCACCGTGGCGGTGACGGCGGTGCTTTTGCCTTACCTTGTCCTAGCGGTGCCCATTTTGGATATGTCCGTGGTGATTATCTCCCGCATCCTCAAGGGCAAATCCCCCTTCGCAGCGGATAAGGGGCACCTCCACCACCGTTTGATCAAAGCGGGCATCTCCCATCGCTTAACCGTTCTCTTTATCTACGCCCTCACCCTCTGGGCCGGCAGTCTCGCTCTCGGTTTTTCCAATATTCCCAGTGGTTGGGGCTTCGCCATCGGCGCGACCCTCTTACTGATTTATTTGAGTTGGCAGGTCTGGTCTAATAGCCGCAAGGTGGAGGAATAAAGCGCCGAGTCAGGAAACGCCGACAAAATATTAAGAAAAAACAAAGTTTACTACCTAGATTCGCTACACTAAGGGGAAACGACCTTCAAGTCTAGGGTGGAAATCCCTAAAAATACCTAGAATCCTCCGGGAATTTTTTCGCTAGGCTAAAAGGTAAGGTAAACAAGACGAACTCGCCCGGTTGCCTATCGTTATCATTTCCTCTACGAGGCTTTTAGTCATGTCATCCTTTGCTTTTCCCCTTTTCCTCCAATCCAGCGGCGCCCTCTTCGCCTTCTTCAT
>JAYKIZ010000050.1:0-5380 GCA_035285965.1 Cyanobacteriota bacterium
CTGGTGGTCGATTTCGGCGCTGGTGATTCTGGCGGGTTTAGTCGCCATGGCTATATCTTGGACTCAACTGGGAGCGCCGCTCCGGCCGGGTTTGGATTTTGTCGGCGGCACTCGTCTGCAATTACAACTCAGTTGCGCGGCGCCGAAAACCTGCCAGGAAGCCATTGATATTGGGCCGGTGCGGGAAATTCTGAATACTCAAAACCTGGGTAACAGTTCCGTGCAGGTGATTGATCAATACACGTTGGCGATTCGGACTCCCACTCTAGAAGTGGATCAACGGGAGGCGATTTTAACGGCGCTGAATGAAAAGGTGGGGAAATTTGACGCGGAAACCATCCAGATTGATACGGTGGGCCCCACCATTGGCAAAGAATTATTTCAATCGGGGATTTTGGCTTTCTTGATTTCCCTAGCGGGGATTATTGCGTACCTTACGGCTCGCTTTCAACTGGACTACGCCTTTTTCGCCATCTTGGCGCTAGTTCACGACACTCTTATCACCGCTGGCGTTTTCGCAATTTTGGGACTAGTCGCGGGAACGGAGGTAGATAGTTTATTTTTGGTTTCCTTGCTCACCATCATCGGCTTTTCCGTTAACGACACGGTGGTCATCTACGACCGCATCCGGGAAACCTTGGCTCAATTTCCCGATCTCAGCGTTAATCAAGTGGTGGAGGACGCCGTGAATCAAACTCTAGGACGCTCCATTAACACGACTTTAACCACGCTTTTACCCCTAGTCGCCATCTTTTTCTTTGGCGGCGAAACCCTGAAATACTTCGCCCTGGCCTTAATCGTTGGCTTCGTCGCCGGCGCCTATTCCAGCATTTTTATCGCCAGCACTCTCTGGGCCTGGTGGCGGAGTCGCTCTGGGGGCCGGCGCTTGGCTTCCCCGTCTTCCTAGCGGCGCCGTCCACCAGGCTAAACCGTAGGCTTGGTTCGGAAAGTCTCCGGGGGGAGACTGAACCCGGATTTGATAGCGCCCGGTTTGGGGAAGGGGACAAAAGACATGTTGGACAGAATCTACGGAACTACGGGAATGGCAGACGACGACAGCGGGGGACGTTTGAGACTCTAGAATCAATTGCAAAGCTGGCAAGGGGCGGGAACGGAAGGATTCCCCTAGGTCGTAGCGCCGGTTTCGATTGAGGTCTTTGAGGTCGACGCGACGGGGAAAGGTTAAGGTCGCAACCGCCCAGCGCCGAGCCGGTAAGGGTTGCTCTAAAACGTAAATTCGTTCTGACTGGGGCGCGATTTCTCCATAGTCCCAGCCGAGAGGTCTTATCCCGGTTCCCGGCGGCTGTTGTCCGGCTTGGAGTTGTTGTAAGGCCCTTGGCGCGTTCAGTTGCCCGGCGCCGATTTCGGGATCGAGGGGTAAATAGGGATTAAGAAGGGCGGCGGATTGGAGCCAGGTTTGCAGGGGCGGGGTATAAATCGTCCGAGTCATGCCCAAAAAGCGCCCGTCCCCCGGATCTTTCAATTTATCGGCGCTGTTGAGCAAAATCGCTTTCATGACTTCCGGGCGCCGGTAATCTCGTCCCCAATCCTGACGGTCGCCCCATTCCTGCAACAAGCCCACAACGCCCGTCACTTGCGGCGCCGCGAAACTGGAGCCAGTGACTCGCTTGATCTGGCCCTTAAGATCGGGAACTCGGATTTGGAACCCCGGCGCAACGAGGGAAACCGACTGTCGTCCGCCGCTGTTAATTTCCCGCCGGACTAAACGGCGCCCGGGCCCTTGGGGTAAACGGGCTAAATTGGCGAAATCCAAGCGGCTGTATTCGCCTTGATAAGGACGAGTAAAGGCGACGGCGAGGCCGTTGTAATGGTCGCCGGGGAGAGGAATACCGCCTTTGCCTTGGTTTCCCGCCACCACCATTAAAGTTTGCTCCGTCCCGCTGAGCCAATCGAGGCATTGGCTTAACAAGCCTTCTCCGTCTAAACGGGGAACGCGGCGCCGGTCCCGCCCGAGGGGTTCCCCAAAACTGAGGTTAATCGCCCGGACATCGCCGCCGTTTTGCCCAGCGATCTGCTGGAGGGCTAAACATTGGTTTTCTTGAAAGTGTTCCTTGAGACGGCCAAAGGCGGCGCTGTAAAGTCTGGCCCCCGGAGCCGTTCCTCGAAAGGTTTTACTGAAACCCGCTAACACCGAAGCCACCTGAAGCGCGTGGGGTTCAATATTGCGATTCTCCAGCGCCGATTTTTCCCCGAAAAAGACCCCCGCCAGGACGACTAAGGGGGGCCAAAGACCTAATTTATCCCGTCCGAACTGAGGGGGCCGCCCCATTTCCACCTGACCCAAGGCGATTTTTTTCCCCGTTAGATGATAAGGCGCGGACTGAAGGGCATAGGCGTTAATTCCCGCGGCGCCTAAGGCCGGTTGACTCTCCTCCATCGGCGCTGAAAGCGGTAACGCTAAAACCGGAGAGCAGGACAAGACCCCCAGAAAGAGTAACGGTTGAAGGCGATGGAGGGCCATGTTTATCTTCTCCCAGGTTAACAATCGCCGCGGGACAACTAAAGAACGGGGCGAAACTCGGAGGCTAGGGTAACGAAATAGAGTTCTACCCCTAGGTCGGGATAGCGCCGTTGAATGTCCTGTCGGGCTTCTTGCAAATAACGGCTATGAATTTGATATTCCCGCTCAGGATCTTGACTGAGGTTCGGGTCAATCTGGGCGGCGTAGGCGCCGCAGTCCTGATGATCGAGAATGACCACCCGTTGGATCTGGTGTAAGCGCCGGGATAAGTCCAGTTGATCCCAGAATGTTGCCGCCTCCGCCGGTTGGGGAAACCCAGTCAGGGCTAAAGCGGCGCCAGCGAGGGAAACCCAATCGTATTGCCCCCCCCATTTCTGGTTTAAAAAGTCTTGTTCCGGTTGGATAAAGCGAAAATCAATACAACTTAAGATCAGCGCTTGGGCCCGGGGAGGACTGGCTTGGGCGGTTGAGCCAAGGGACGAGAGAGAAGAAAGTAATACGGCAGAGCCGAGGAGTTTCAGCGCGGAGCGCCGGGAAGATAAGGTCTGACAGTGAGGACACAGCGACATCGGCGTCAGGGGGAAAAGATTAACAAGAAATTTTAAACTCGGCTCTCTAAAGAGCCAAAAACGCTGGTTATTTTTGTCTTTTTTTTAGAAAAGTATAGAGCCTTTTCATCAGTTTTTCCCCCTCGACCCAAAGAAACATTAAACTGCTGAAGGCAAGGCAAATCAAGAGTTGACGGAGGGTTAAAATATCCGTGTTAAAGAAATTCCGCAGGGGTTCCACATAAATCAACATTAACTGCAAAGCGGTGGTGATTAAAACAGCGCCCCAGAGGTAAATATTCGTAAATCAAGTTTAAAATTTGCACGTACTGCTATGCCGCCGATTAGTTTTGTCAGTCAACCAGGAATACCGTTCAGGAAGTCGGGGCTAAGTATGACAACCTTATCGAAAGTGGCGTTAAGGGGAAAGACGCTATCATTCTGGGTTTATATTTCCTAGTCTAGCGCATCTATCGAGACTTGCTTAAGGCGCTGGTTTAGATTTTAGGATGGGGGTTAGGATTCTAGCTCCCTCTTTTTTGAACCCGGCCCAAGTTCCCTAACCTATTACAGGTTGGTTCTCCCCTGGGACAAAATCGGTAAAATTCCCTACTTTTTCCGGCGCCGGCGGTCTCTCAGGGGGTCTTCTGTTCAATTTGAGCAAATTTTCCCCAAAGTCCTTGCTAAAAAGTGCCCTATATGCGTAACCGGAGGAAGACCCCCAGATCCTCGAAAGTGGATCACGGAGTGGACAATTCGTCAATCCTTTTGTTACAATACTTAACATAACCCGGTGAGGAGGTCACACCATGGAAGCCAATCTCGTTGAACTTACGATGGAGCAACAGTTTGAGTTCCGACGCATGCGGGACGCCGCCGCCCAAATGAGCCGCGAGCAGGCCCTCGAACTTCTGCTTCAAGCCTCTCGTTTGCTGATGATCAAGACCAATGTGGTTCGGGATCTGATGCAACAAACCCCCATTCAGCCTTTGGGCTAAGGAGTCTGACCATGATTAACCAAAACGCCTTTGAACTTTCCATGGAGCAACAGTTTCAACTCCACTGTCTCCAGCAGGAATTCCAGTCCCTCGACCGGGACGGCGTCGTCGAGCAATTGTTGGACGCCATGCAACAGATTATGGGACGGGATAACTTGATTCGGGATCTGATGAAAAAATCCCTTTCCTAGGGATGTCGAGATCCCGCGGCGCTCTGCGATCTCTGGTTTGGCTTTTTTCCCTAGGGGGACAAAGAAGCGAGGCTAGGGGGGTGGAGATGTCCTTTTAATCGGCGCCGGCGCTCGGCTCGGGGTAAAATCAAGTTTTTCGGTTTACCTGGGGAGACAACGCCCATGCTGACGGCTTTTTTCGCCAGCTTAGCCCTCATTTTTGTTTCGGAGTTAGGAGATAAAACTTTCTTTATCGCCGTGATTTTGGCGACTCGCCACCCCCGCTCAATAGTTCTCGCCGGCGCCGTGGCGGCGCTAGCGGCCATGACTGTCCTCTCGGTTCTTTTGGGTCAAGTTTTTTCCTTTTTACCGCCGATTTACACCCACTACGCCGCGATAGTTCTCTTGGTTGTTTTTGGACTGAAGGCGCTCTACGACGCTAGCAAAATGACCCCCGCTTCGACTCAGGACGTTCTGGAAGAAGCTCAGGAAGCGGTGGAAGCGGAGGAGAAAAAGTTCAAACGGGCGAATAACGGAGCTATTTTTCTAGAGACTTTTATTTTAACTTTCCTGGCGGAATGGGGCGACCGCACCCAAATCGCCACCATTACCCTCGCCACCGCCAATAATCCCTGGGGCGTGATCCTCGGCGCCGTTTTAGGACATTTTATCTGCGCCCTCATCGCCGTCTGGGGCGGCAGTCTCATCGCCGGGCGCATTTCCGAGCGAACCATTACTTTTACCGGCGGCGCTTTATTTATGGTGTTCGCGGCTATCAGCTTTGTTCAGGGGCCGGGGTAAAACGATGTTTGTTTGCCCTCATCCCCCGGCCCCTTCTCCCAGGGCGGGAGAAGGGGAGTCAAAATCCCTCTCCCTCTTTGGGAGAGGGATTTAGGGTGAGGGTCAAGGTTTGAACCGTACTAGTTGCAAAGTTGAGATGCTCCCTCTTCAAAGTCCCTAGAACTCAAAGGTGGCCCGCACAGCGCCGATGACTAAAGTTCCGTTGGCGCTGTTGTAGTCAGCGTTGGGAATGACTAAAATCCCCGGCGTCAGACTGAGGTTATTCGTCACCTGCCACTGGAAAAAAGTCTCTAAATGTAAGGACGTATCCTGATCCGTCGCCGGTAGATCATCCGGGAGGGCGATGTTGGAGGCGCTGACCCAAGGTTGCATCCCAATAAT
>JAYKIZ010000051.1:0-6938 GCA_035285965.1 Cyanobacteriota bacterium
AGCGGCGCTGGCCGCGACGGAGCGGGCCGTTGCCCCCATTACCGCCTACCAAAACCCGGAATTGAGCTACCTCTGGCAGTGGCAGTTAGGACGTTTCGCCGGAGCGCAGGGGCAAACCGACCGGGCCTTGGCGGCCTACAGCGCCGCCTACGCCAGTTTGGAATCCCTACGACAGGAGTTGGCCGCCACGCCCCCGGATCTTCAGTTCGGTTTCCGGGAACGGGTGGAGCCGGTCTATCGGGAATTGGTGGCCCTGTTGCTCCGAGAGGCGAATCCCAGCCAGGACAAACTCCGGCGCTCTCGAGATATTCTCGAATCCCTCCAGTTGGCGGAATTGAACAACTTTTTCCAGGAAGCCTGTCTGGAGGCCAACCCCCAATCTATTGAGACTATTGATCCGAAAGCCGCGGTGATTTACGCCACCACCCTGCCGGATCGGTTGGCAGTGATCCTCTCCCTACCGGAGCAACCTCTGACCTACCACAGCGTTCCCCTAGGCGATCCCCGTCAGGGACAATCCGCCCAGCAGGCGCTACAGGTAGTGGTGGACGAAATGCTGATCAATATTTTCGACCCGACTTACCGCCAAAGCCTCGACCTCCGTTATGGCCAGCAGTTGTACCAATGGCTCATCGCTCCCTTTGCCCCGGCGCTCCAGCGCCGTCAGATCCAAACCCTAGTCTTTGTCATGGACGGCTCTCTCCGGGGCGTGCCCCTGGCGGCGCTCCACGATGGCCGGCGCTTTTTAGTGGAAAAATACGCTATCGCCTTTACCCCCGGACTGCAACTTCTCAGCCCCCGGGCGCTCAGCGCCGAAAGCCTGTCGATTTTAATCGGCGGGTTGGAGAACACCCAAAATCACCCCGACTTTGACCCGATCCCGGAGGTAAAAACGGAGGTGGCGGAAATTTCCCAATCATCGGCGACCCAGGTGCTCTTTAATGAGGACTTTACCGCCGGGCGCTTGCAGGCGGAACTACGAAAAACCCCTTTCCCCGTCGTCCACCTGGCCACCCACGGTCTTTTTTCCTCTAAATCCGAGGACACCTTTCTCCTCGCCTGGGATAAAAAAATTAACGTCAAGGAATTGGATCAACTCCTGCGGGAGCGGGGCGATTTAACCCAGGCGCCTCTGGAATTGCTGACCCTGAGCGCCTGCCAAACCGCCACCGGCGACGATCAGGCGCCCCTGGGTCTAGCGGGCGTCGCCCTCCGCTCCGGCGCTCGGAGCACTGTGGCCACCCTCTGGCGAGTTTTTGACGAATCCACCGCCGACCTGATGACGGATTTTTACCGAGCTTTGCGCCAATCCCAGGTCAGTAAAGCCGAGGCGCTTCGTCAATCCCAAGCGGCGCTGCTCAAATCGGAGCGGTTTAATCATCCCTACTATTGGGCGCCCTTTGTCCTGGTCGGCAATTGGCTTTAATCCATCAAGAGTCCGCACGCTAATAGAGAAAGAGATCGAACCAAATGACTGCCACTAGCGATATCGCCGACGCCGACAGCGTGTTGATTTAGGCAGTCTTTGAGGATGGCGGGGTCGAAGATCGCTCCGCCATAAACACGGGAAGATTGATCGACCAGTCGAGTCAGAGAAGACAAATTTTGGTTTAATCCCCGCCAGTAGGGTTCATTAAAGTTGGCTTTATATTTACGGTTGAGAATAGGGGCGGGTAAGTCCCCCTTCAGCGCCGCTAGGAGAAGGGGTTTCCGGCGCCCTGGAGAAGTTCTAAGTTCCCGGGGCAAGGCCCAACAAAATTGGATAACCCTGGGATCTAGAAACGGCTGGGCGACGTGAATACCGAGGGGATTATTTAAATGCCAGTTTGCCCAGTTGCCTGCCATACAACTGAGGGCGAACCAATCCATTGATTTCTCCGTGGGGTAATGTTGAATTTGATGAAATAAGTCTTGACAAAACGGGAACAGTTCACAGTCCCGAGCAAATTTAGGGTCAATCCAAGGGGCGATCTCAAAACTTCTGAGGTTAGGCCAAGATCCCCGCCCCTGATTGAGTAACGTTCCCGGAGCGTGGCGCAAAAACACCGGCAAATTGGGGAAGAGGGCAAATTGGGAAAAAATAGACCAAAAACTTTGATTGTTAGCCAGCGCCTGCTGTTGAGTGAGAGTAAAGACTTGGCGCCATTGTCCCCGGGCCAGAAGATCGGCCAAGATATAGGGATTGGCTTCTGCGACTAATTCGGCGCCGCAACCGGTTAAAACTGTGGTCAAGCCCAGAGCAGAGGCCCGTTCTGCAAGGCGGGTTTCAATAGCGAGGTGAAAAAGACCGGCGTAGGGTTCGTCGTGCTCGGGTAAGGGACGCTCAAACCATTGAAAATCCAGCAGAGAGTCGGCGCCGATCAGCTCCGCCCGGAGGTTTGTTGCCCGCTCCAAGACAAGGCGAATATAGTCGGTTTCCTGAACTAAAGTCGGCAATTCATAGACCAGAGATAGGGTTGTCAGGGGTTGAGGCGCGAGGCGTTGACTGGCTAAATGCGCGACGGTCGAGCTATCCAGTCCCCCGGAAAGATGAGCGCCGACGGCACCAAATTGGAGTCTTTCGCCAATAGCGCCGTCGAGGAGGCTTTTAAACCCTTGACTGGCTTCGGCGGGCGTAATATCGGCGATGGGGGTTAAACTGTCGAGTAAATCTGGAAAAGCCCAAAGACGGGGCGGACGACCTAGGGAAAGTTCTAGAATTTGACCCGGCAGAACCCGTTCAATTCCCTCAAAATAGGTCAAAGGGAACGGCAATTCGGTGAAGGCAAAGGAAAAACAGAGGAATTTGCCGATAAATTCCCCGTTGATGGCTCGTTGAGTCTCCTGGGCGAGGAATCTCAGGGAGGAGCTAACCCAAAAGCCTCTGTTATCTTGAGTCCAATAGAGGGGGTAAGATCCCAGGTTATCTCTCGCTAACAGGATTCTTTGCCGGCGCCGGTCGCCGATGGCTAGGGCGAATTCTCCTTCCAGACGGCTCAAGGCTTCTGGCTTTTGGGTTTGATAGAGGCGGATAAGGGCGGCGTCCGGGGTCTTTTGCTGCGCTAGCCCAAGGGATTGGTATAAATCCTCTAAATAATAAATACGACCGCTTAAAACATAAACCGCTCCGTCTTGCTCAAAGCGGCGCCGAATCCCCGGAAGGGGGGGCTGTTCAACAAGAGCGCCGTCCCGGCCTAGATGTAGGGAGAAATGCCAGTCTGCCATCGCGGGTTAGGGTTCTAAGGGGGGATAGCTAAAAACGGGGGTAAAGTATTGGCAATGCTCCGGGTCGTCTCCGAAAATTTCTCCGTCGCACTCGACCCAGGCGTGGGCTTGGAAGGGATAGAGGGCGACGCCGAGAATGAGGCGAACAGGCAGTCCGTAGAAAACCCGCGCAAGTTGGTAAATCGTCAACGCCCTTTCTTTACAGACTAGGGGAAAAAGCCAGTTCCTAGCGGCGCTGGCGCAGGTTCTTTCGTCAAGGGTCGTCATTACCTCTGTTGTTAAAAGCTCCAGCGCCGCAGTTGAGGAACCGCTCCACTGGCTCCACAGCGCTAAGGTCCCGCTCCATCCGAAGAGCCGAAAGCTAAGCCAGGCTAAGATTAAGAGCGCGTTAATGGTCAGGGTGTTAGGGTCGGCGCCTGGGTTGAAGAGACGGCGCCCCAGCCCGGCCAGCGCCTTGAGCAGTTTCTGGGGCCAAGGGGTCAAACTCAAGGGAACGGCGGCGCTCTGGGGTTCCGAGTCTTGTAAGAGACGGCGCTGGGTCAGGGTCTCCAAAAAGGCCTGAAGATCGGCCCGCAGGCGCTCCGGCGGGACATCGTAAAGCGCCAAAAGTTCTTGTTGGGTCTGTTCGACTCCTTTTTCGAGGGTCAAACTCAGCATCTCGGCGCCGGTTTCGTCCAGGAGGAAAAATCGCCCGCTTTGAAAATCGAACAGTCGCGCGCCGGGCGGACTATCCCAAAGGACGACGTTGGGGGCGAGCCGGTAGGGAGAACTGGGGGTCATGGTCGATAGCGGGGAAAGGGAACCCAGATCTAGAGACGACCTTGCCCTAGCGAAGGATGCCGCGAAGGGCAAAGGAGATTCCGGCGCTAAAGCCCATCATTTCGATGGATTGTAAATAATTGTAAATTTTGTTAACGCTCTTGACGATACCTGTGCTATTGTGCTTGCAGTTTCTTTTCCTTGGCGCTTCCGGGGCAAAGGAAAAACAAAAAAGACTTGTTTCTGAGTCCCATTTCCTGTCAAGGAGCGTTTCCCGTGACTCAACCCCGTAATCGGCGGCAAAGACTTTCCTTTATTAAAAGCCGCCAGCCGGCGCCTCCAACGACATCTGACAAGCCAGGTCTATTCAAGAAGTTTTTCGAGCCGATCTACGACAAGTTAATTCTTGGGGTTGTTGGCGGTCTGGTGGCTACGTTGATCACAAACTATATTAGTCGTCAATCCCATTTCGACGAAGTGGTGAGTAAATATACCGCCGCAGTCAAGGAATATACCGTTTCCGAAAAACTGAGTAGCTTAAGAGCGTCAAAAGAGAGACTAGAGGGTGATATTAAAAATCTTGATTCTTTTATCAAAATATTGAATTCAGATCCTGTAAAACTAGACCCTAAAAAACTAGACGACTACATTTTTGACAGGCCCAAAAGAGAAGTTTCAGACAGTGAGTATATAAAATATGGGGTCGATCTCCATAATTTTAGCAATTTTATTGCTTGTACACAAAAAAGTATAGAAACAAAATGTGAATTTAAAAATAGCGAGGGCGAGTTGATTACTTCGGACGATGCTCGTCAATTTTTAGGCAACTTATTGGAGCACATTAGAGATAAAAAACAAAGTTTAAAGAAAGAAAAAGAAGAAGCGATAAATCAAATCAATGGTCTTGCCCAGTCTGTGACAGTCAACACCTTGATTACCCTCAGTGAGGACGCTTCTTTTCTAGGCATTGCTGGCTGGAGCAATGGCGCAATGGATTTTATTCCTTTCCTACGCAATCAAAATTTGGTTCGTAGAGACATTGTCATTAACACGCTTAGAAACTCGCAACTCGGTTTTGGCAGTAGATACGATGGAGCATCTAAGTTTCCGTATTTTTTGCAAAACATTACCATTGGCTCATATACCAACCAAGGAGGTTCGCTGATCAATTTAAGTCAGGCCGATCTAAGCTTGGCTCAATTACAAAATTCTAACTTAACTCAACTCGATCTTAGAGATGCAGTTCTTAGCAATTCTGATCTTACTGGAGCGGTTGTTAGTGGCACTGACTTGAGTAGAGCTAATTTTTCAGCGGGAATACTAGAAAACACAACCTTCAGCAACTCTACTTTACAGGATGCAATTATGAAGGGAGCTAATCTTAAGGGATCTAGGTTTAGAACGACAGAAAGAGGTTCATGTCTCAAATTTGAGGAGGACTCGGGTAAAAAATGCTATGAAGGTGTTAATCTCAAAGGAGCCGATTTATCTGATGCCAACTTAACTAATGCTGATTTAACGGGAGTGGACTTGAACGGCGCAAATCTAACAGCCGCTACTTTAACAGGAGCCAAGGGAGTTGATCTTGACAAACTGAAGAAAGATTCTACTTTGTGTAATACGCTTCTGCCGGACGGAACCAGCTATTCCAACAATTGCCGAAATGTTGATTTCTCGAATCCTAGGCTTAAAGACAAAAAAGTATTCAAAACCCCTCTCAAGGCAGTTGATTTTTCTGGTAGTAAATTGGCGGGAGTTAAATTTGACGGAGTTGATTTTGGTGGCTCACCTAGTTTTCGGAATACAGACTTAACTAGGGTTGATTTTTCTACATCAATGAATGTAAAGGCGACTGACATTCTCGCACAACGGATTTTGCCTCTTTTACCTCTCGACTCTAGGAATAATACAATTTGCTACACAAAAATTAAATCTGATAAAGAGTTAAAGCATTTGACAAATCCTTCATTTTTTGGTCTTTTCGCTTCTGATTTTAAAAACTTAAAATCTGACAAAAAATCTTACGAAGAAGGGGAGGATGTAATCTTAACGATGGATTGTTCTAAAGCAGATCTATCTAACACTAAAGATAATCAGTCTCTCGAAGTTGACTTTGGAGGTTTTGATTTAACTGGCATAGATTTTAGCGAAGCGAATCTCACAAATGTTAACTTTAAAGAAGCAAAGCTTCAAGGAGCTAAGTTCAATGGAGCGAATCTAACTAACGCCGATTTAACGGATGCTACTGGCGTGAAGACCAAGCACCTGTCAGAACAGGCGGTTTTGTGCAACACGACCTTGACTGACGGCAAAAAGTCAACTAACTGCAAAAATGCCGATTTAAGCGGACAAGACTTAACTGGACAGTCCTTTGAGAATGTTGATCTAACCAATGCTAATTTAACCAATGCTAATCTAACCAATGCTAATTTAACCGGCGCCACAGGTATAACTAATGATAGTCTAGCAAAAGCAGTTTTGTGCAACACGACCTTGACTGACGGCAAAACGAAAAAGTCAACTAACTGCAAAAATGCCAATTTAAGCGGACAAGACTTAACTGGACAGTCCTTTGAGAATGTTGATTTAACTAACGCTAATCTAACCGGCGCCAAAGGCATAACCTTAGAAAAACTCAAATCCGCTAAAGCCACTTTGTGTCGGACAAAATTACCCGATGGTTCTCAAGACGACTCGGGTTGCCCCGAAACAAGCGGATAGCCTCCAACTCCTCATAATGAGGGGTTAGGAGGCTCATTTTTTCCAAGATTGAGAGGACTCAGTTAAAGTCTATTGGTTGGCACTTTTAGTTTTTATCAACCACTACATCAAAGTCCTATCATAGTACCCAGAACTAGCGCTTTCTGTGACGCGTCCAGACACAAAGGCTTGAACTTTTTCTAAGCGCCCAAGGGGGTGAATCTGGGGAGCAGAGTAAGCTTTCTTGGGATTGACCAGAGCTTTAGCAATCGGTT